>JAOZNY010000022.1:0-15944 GCA_029933565.1 Bacteroidales bacterium | reverse complement strand
CAGTAACTAATTGATAAACAAGACATAAAGGCAGTTTTTGTATTTTTATACTGACAAATTTTCCGTATTTGTGTTATTTGTGGTTTAGGATTGTTATTTGATATTGCTATGTGATACATAAAATGAACTAAATTATTTAAGATATGAATTTTGATAAATTAACAATAAAATCGCAGGAGGTTGTACAAAATGCGCAGCAATTGGCTGAATCGTATGGCCATCAGGGCATTACTGATTTACATCTGCTTAAGTCGCTTATTGATGTTGATGAGAATGTTGTTCCTTTTCTTTTAAAAAAGGTAAATGTTAATGTAAATACCCTGAAAAAAGTTATTGAGGCAGAACTAACTGTCCAAGCCAAAATAAATGGAGGCGAAAAGTATTTGACAAATGAGGCGAAAGAAACAATTAAGAGATCGTTTACTTTTCTAAAGGAGTATGGCGATGAATTTGTTTCAGTTGAACATTTACTTTTGGCTTTGCTTTCGGGTAAAGGCAGAGTATCACAAATACTCAAGGATGCAGGTGTTACAGCCAAAGAAATTAAGTTGGCTATAACAGAGTTACGTCAAGGTTCAAAATCAGACAGTGCTTCTTCAGAAGAGAAGTATAATTCGCTGAAAAGATATGCCAACAATTTAAACGACATGGCTGCCAATGGAAAGTTGGATCCGGTTATTGGTCGTGATGATGAAATAAGGAGGGTACTTCAGATTTTATCGCGTAGGACAAAAAATAATCCGATACTTGTGGGTGAGCCTGGAGTTGGAAAGACTGCAATTGCTGAGGGTATTGCCCGAAGAATAGTTGATGGCGATGTACCTGACAACCTCAAGGATAAAATCCTTTACTCACTCGATATGGGTGCGTTGATTGCAGGAGCAAAATACAAAGGTGAGTTCGAGGAAAGGCTGAAGAGTGTAATTAAGGAAGTGGTTAATTCTGATGGGGAACTTTTGCTTTTTATCGATGAAATCCACACTCTTGTAGGAGCAGGGAAATCGGAAGGTGCAATGGATGCCGCAAATATTTTGAAACCAGCACTCGCCAGAGGAGAAATTCGAGCCATTGGTGCCACCACCCTTAATGAGTATCAAAAATATTTTGAAAAAGATAAGGCTCTTGAACGGAGGTTTCAAACTGTAATTGTTGATGAACCTTCTCAGGAATCTGCAATTTCTATTTTGAGAGGTTTGAAAGAAAGATATGAGAGTCATCATAAAGTAAGGATACTTGACGATGCTGTTATTGCTGCAGTTGAACTTTCATCGAGGTATATTACCGATAGGTTTCTTCCTGATAAGGCCATTGACCTAATTGATGAGGCTGCTTCAAAGTTAAAGTTAGAAATAAATTCAGTACCTGAAGAACTTGAAACTATTGAGAGAAAATATACTCAACTTGAAATTGAACGCGAAGCCTTTAAAAGGGAAAACGACAAAAAGAAGTTGGATTCAATTAATAAGGATTTGGCTAACCTTAAGGACAAACGCGATAAATTAAGGGCAGAATGGCAAAATGAAAAAGGCCTTGTTGACTCTATTCAAAATACAAAAGCAGAAATTGAAGAAGTAAAACTGGAGGCTGAAAAAGCCGAAAGAGATGGAGACTTTGGAAAAGTTGCTGAGTTAAGGTATGGTAAAATCATCGATCTTGAACGACAACTTGTGGCCAATAAAGAAAAGTTGACGGAAGCACAGGGTGAATCGCCTTTGATAAATGAGGAGGTAGATTCAGAGGATATTGCCGATATAGTTTCGCGCTGGACCGGAATTCCTGTTAGTAGGATGCTGCAGGGCGAAAGGGAAAAATTACTTAGGCTTGAAGACGAACTTCATAAAAGGGTGGTTGGACAGGATGAAGCAATTAATGCTTTGTCGGATGCCATTAGAAGGAGTAGGGCAGGCTTGCAAGATGAGAACCGACCTATTGGTTCGTTTATATTTATGGGAACAACTGGTGTTGGAAAAACGGAACTTGCAAAAACTCTTGCCGATTTTTTATTTAACGATGAGAATTCGATGGTAAGGATTGATATGTCGGAATATCAGGAGAGGCATTCTGTTTCACGTTTGGTGGGTGCCCCTCCGGGATATGTTGGTTATGACGAAGGTGGTCAGTTAACTGAGGCAGTCAGACGCAAACCTTATTCGGTTGTGCTTCTTGATGAGATAGAAAAAGCACATCCCGATGTGTTCAATATATTACTTCAGGTTCTAGACGATGGAAGGCTTACCGACAACAAAGGAAGGTTAGTGGATTTTAAAAATACCATAATAATAATGACTTCCAATATTGGTTCCGACATTATTCAACAGAACTTTGAGAATGTTAAAGAAGAAAATTTGGATCAGGTTACTGAGAAAACAAAACATGAGTTGAGTAAACTGCTGAAGGCAAGCATACGTCCTGAGTTTTTAAACCGGATTGATGAAATAATAATGTTCAAGCCTTTAATGCTCAGCGAGATTAAGTCAATAGTTCGTTTGTTAGTTAATAATCTGGTGCAAATGGTTGCCAAAAATGGAATAAAAATGGAAGTAAGCAATAATGCAATTGAATACCTTGCCAAAATTGGCTACGATCCTCAATTGGGAGCACGCCCTGTAAAGAGGGTACTGCAGAGAGAAGTACTAAATTCTTTATCGAAACTTGTACTTGATGGTAGTTTGCAGGAAAAATCCAGCATAAAGATTGACAGCAATGGTGAAGCCTTAGAATTTATTCAGGTTTAATTATATACAAAAAAAAAGCCGGGAAATTAACCCGGCTTTTTTTATATTTCTCAACCTCAACCTCATCCTAAGTCTCAACCTTAAACATTAAACCTAATATGCATAATGTCCCCATCTTCAACTACGTAATTTTTACCTTCAACGTGGAATCTGCCTTTATCTTTAACTGCTTGTTCTGAGCCTAACTCAATAAAGTCATTATACTTCATAACTTCAGCCCTGATAAATCCTCTTTCCAGGTCGCTATGTATTACACCGGACGCTTGTGGAGCAGTCATTCCTTTCTTAATTGTCCACGCTTTAATTTCTTTAGGTCCTGCTGTAAAAAACGACTGAAGGTTTAATGCATCGTAGGCCGCTCTGATAAGTTTGTTTACTCCGGGCTCTTTAAGGTCGGCATCTTTTAAAAATTCCATTCTGTCGTTTTCATCTTCGAGTTCTGCAATCTCAGCCTCAAGTTCACCAGCAATTATTGCAATCTCTGCTGAGGATTCAGTAAGTTCTTCTTTTACTAAATTTGTGTAGATATTACCATTTATTGCTGAAGAATCATCTACATTGCAAACGTAAATAACAGTTTTCTCAGTTAATAACTGAAGGTCTTTTACGTATGATTTTTCGTCTTCGCTTAGGTCAATATCTCTGGCATTACCAAAGTTTTCAAAATGATCTTTGTATTTATTCAATACTTCAATGCCTTTTTTAGCATCCTTATCACCCGACTTAATAAGTTTTTCAAATCTAACAATCTTGCGTTCTACAAGGTCAAGGTCTCTTATTTGAAGTTCAAAATTTACTATTTCCAAATCTCTAATTGGATCAATGGAGCCTTCTATGTGAGCAAGGTTTTCGTCGTCAAAGCATCGCAAAACATGAATTAGCACATCTGTTTTCTGAATGTCGGCCAGAAATTTATTACCAACACCTTCACCTTGGTTAGCACCCTTAGCCAATCCCGGAAGGTCTTCAATTTCAACCATAGCCGGCACCACCTTTTCTGAATTGATGAACTTGTCAATTTCAAAAAGCCTTGGGTCAGGCACTTCTGCAATTCCAATATTTGATTTTGTTGCACTAAATGCATAACTTGAACTTTCTGCTTTAGTGTTCGACATACAGTTAAAAATTGTTGTTTTACCTGTGTTCGACAAGCCTATTATTCCGCAATTAAGAGCCATAAATATTTGTAATTTTTAAGTTTGCAAATATACCATAAAATAGAGGGTTGATTGTTTTTAATTGTGATAATAATATTAATGCTGAAATAAGAAGTAGAGTAAATTAGCCTGCTATCTGAAACTCATATACTTAGTGGTAAAATAAAATTTGGAATAGAACTATTAATTCTAAGAAAAAATATATACTTTTGCAGCCCGTTTTTAAGAGGTCCGAATGTTGTGTAATTAATTAGTATGCAAATTCTTAAAAAACTGGAAAATTTAATTATTAATCCGTTTTAGTTGCGTGAATCGGGCGGTTAACTAAAACACAAGTATTATTTAATGTCAGATAAAGAAAAAAAAGTTGCTGAAGAAGTTGAGCAACAAGAAACTAAGGAACAAGTTCAAGAAGTAACTAAGGAAGAAACTAAAGTTGAGGAAACTAAAGAAGAAACTAAGGTTGAAGAAGTTAAAGTTGAAGAGCCTGTTGTTGAAGTAAAAGAAGAAATTATTGCTGAAGTAAAGGAAGAACCAGTTGCTGAAGTAAAAGAAGAAGTTGTTGTGGAAACTCCTGCCGAGGAGAAGCCAGTAGCAAAAACAAATGAGCCTGGTGATTTTGATTGGGATGCGCTGAATGCCAAAGTAGACACATACACTAAGGACGAAAGAAGCAAATTAGAAGTACTTTACACAAAATCATTAAGTTCAATAAATGAGCATGAAGTGATTGAAGGAACAGTTGTTTCAATGTCAGTTCGTGAGATTGTAGTTAACATTGGTTATAAATCAGATGGTGTTCTGCCAAGAAACGAATTTAGATATAATCCTGAGTTAAAGGTAGGAGACAAAGTAGATATTTATGTAGAAGTTCAGGAAGATGCTTCGGGACAGATGGTTCTGTCTCACAAGAAGGCTCGTGTTCTTAAATCATGGGATCGCATAAATGAAGCCTTTGATAAGGACGAAATCATAACTGGTTTTGTTAAATCACGTACAAAAGGTGGACTTATTGTGGATGTATTCGGAATTGAGGCATTTTTACCTGGATCACAAATTGATGTGAAACCTATTCGCGATTACGATGTGTTTGTAAATAAATCAATGGAATTTAAGGTTGTTAAAATCAACCATGAATACAAAAATGTTGTTGTTTCTCACAAAGCACTTATCGAAGATGAACTTGAGGCACAAAGGGCAGAGATTATCTCTAAACTTGAAAAAGGTCAGGTTCTTGAAGGAATTGTTAAAAATATCACTTCCTATGGTGTATTTATCGACTTAGGTGGTGTAGATGGACTTGTTCATATCACAGACCTTTCATGGGGACGTATTTCACATCCTGATGAAATTGTTGAACTTGATCAGAAAATTAAGGTAGTTATTCTCGATTTCGATGATAATAAAAAACGTATTGCATTAGGTCTTAAACAACTTACAGCCCACCCATGGGATTCTCTTGATGAGAACACTAAAATAGGTGACAAGGTTAAAGGTAAAGTTGTTGTTATTGCTGATTATGGTGCATTTATTGAAATTGCCCCAGGTATTGAAGGTCTAATTCATGTTTCTGAAATGTCATGGTCGCAACACTTACGTACTGCTCAGGATTTCTTGAAAGTAGGACAGGAGCTAGATGCTGTAATTCTTACATTAGATCGTGAAGACAGAAAAATGTCGTTAGGTATGAAACAACTTATACCTGATCCATGGGAAGATATTGCTGAGAAGTACCCTGTTAGTTCTAAGCATTCTGCTAAGGTGAGAAACTTTACTAACTTTGGTATTTTCGTTGAGATTGAAGAAGGAGTTGATGGTTTAATTCACATTAGCGATCTTTCATGGTCTAAGAAAATTAAGCATCCTGCTGAGTTTACAAAAGTTGGTGAGATGATTGATGTAGTTGTTCTTGATGTTGATAAAGATAACCGTAGGTTAAGTTTAGGACACAAACAACTTGAAGAAAATCCTTGGGATGTATTTGAAACAGTTTTTGAATTGGATTCAGTTCATAAAGGTACTGTTATAAATATGGGCGATAAAGGAGCTCTTGTTTCGCTTCCTTATGGAGTTGAAGGTTTTGCACCGAAACGTCATCTTAGAAAAGAAGATGGTTCAAATGTAAAAGCCGACGAAACAATAGAATTTAAAGTAATTGAGTTCTCAAAAGATAATAAGAAAATTATCTTATCGCATTCACAAATGTTTGAAGAAGATATGCGTACTGCAAAAGCAACTGCAAGAGCTAAGGCTACATCAGATGCTAAAGGAGCAAAACGTGCTGTTAAAAATGTTAAGGATAAACTGGAAAAAACTACTTTCGGTGACCTTGATGTTCTTGCTAATCTTAAGTCAGATATGGAAAAAGCAGAGAAATCGAAGAAATAGATTTTTCGTTCTAAAAATAATGGAAGTCCCTCTTTTAATTAAGGGGGACTTTTTTTATGGAATTTGAAAAAGTTATTGTAATTTGCAGGTTAATTAGAAACAATACTGTCAATTAAAGAATTAAATTTTTAGTGACAGTAACTTTATTTTAGAAATGTGAGTGACCTGAAACTTATAATTCTTGGAAATGGGGCAGCAGTTCCTACTTCATACCAAAACCCAACCAGTCAATTGTTGGTTTATAAGGGCAAACAGTTTATGATAGACTGTGGTGAGGGAACGCAGATGCAAATGATAAAATTTAAAATAAGACATCGGAAACTTAATCATATTTTTATTAGTCATATGCATGGCGACCATTATTATGGTTTAATAGGGTTGCTTTCAACTTTTCATTTGTATGGTAGGGAAGAGCCCTTAACAATTTCTGCACCAGCGGCACTTGAAGGAATTATTAAACTTCAGTTGGAAGCAGCAAAAATGACATTAAAGTACAAACTCATCTTTCAGTATTTGGAGGAAATGGGGGAAACCCCTTTATGTGAGGATGATAGTTATACAATAAATGCTTTTACCTTAAAGCACTCAGTACCATCTTGGGGGTTTGTATTTAGGGAAAAGCCAAGGTTGAGAAGAATTAGAAAATTGTTTATTGAGGAGAAGAAATTAATTCCTGAACAAATTATTAATATTAAACAAGGGAATGATTTTGTGGATAGTAATGGTATTTCTTATTTGAATAGTGAGATCACAGAATCACCCCGGGAATCATCTTCATATGCTTATTGTTCAGATACTGCATATAGTGAAAGTGTAATTGAGCATATTAGAGGAGTTGACCTTTTGTATCATGAGTCAACATTTGATAATGCAATGGAGAAGATTGCTATCGAAAAAAAGCATTCTACAGCTGCTCATGCTGCTATGATTGCTGAGAAATCTAATGCCAAAAAATTATTACTTGGTCATTTTTCTGCTCGCTTCAGTAACCTAAATATTTTATTAGACGAAGCCAAAGTAATATTCCCTAATACTGTTTTGTCAAAGGAAGGACTTACCTATATTATTTAACTTAATATAGATTACATGCATGTCTTTCAAAACCCAAAATCTTTCAATAATTATTGTCTTAAAATGAGAGCATAAAAAAAACCCACCTATGATCAGGCGATCATTAAGGTGGGCCCAATTATGAAAAACAAACAAAACAAGCAATGCAAAGATAGAAAGGTTTTTTAATTTGTCAATACTTTTTTGAAAAAAAACTATATTCTTTTTATTATTGTGAATAATTTCACTGTAAACTTTATTTTAAGAGTTTAATAAGTTTAACTATTTGTGATATTGAATTCTATGCAATCGTTTGCATTCCCAGCCTTTTTTAAAAAATATCAGTAGACTTTATGTATTAATAATAATGCTATTTAAACCACTTATAAATAGTGATTTTTTTTGAAAATATTTAAAAAATTATATGAATTGGCGCATATTAATACAATTATTAGAAGAAATAATGAGGGGATCACAATTACAAAAAGGGTTTTGAAAGTTGGTGATGTACTTGGAATCAGAAAGATATAAATGAGACTGTTGGAGGTAAGATAGTTGGATTAATTTTGAAAATTTTATGGCTTTGTGAAATGATGGGTTTGTAGGTTTAATACTTGGATTGGGAAATTATGTCTTTAAACATTATTACCAAGGCTTTTTCTTTGTTGTATTGTTACTCCAATAGTTTTGTACATTTACCCGTTCAATAAAATATATCTTTATTATTAACCTTTTATAGTGTTGAGATGAAATCGATAAATTCATTCTTTATTTTACTAATTAGTGTATTTTTTTTTATTTATGGTTGTAGTGAGATTGAAAATAAAAAAGATACTTTAAAGGAACAGCGGTTTGAGGAACTTACACTTAAGTCGTTACCAAGCCAGAGTTATCTTAATATTGATTCATTACCCATAAGTATTCCGGGCATGGACGGTCTAAAAAAAGCTAAGACCTTTTCAAGTAATCTACCAAAACCCATTGAGAGTATTGGAATTACCAAGATTTTTCCCGGTGTATCATTTCTTTATCAAACTACAGAAGAAAAACTTACTGGAAAATTGTCTGTAATAAGTAAGTACCCTGAAATCCATAAAGTAAATTACAGTAAATTGAAAAGTTCGGCCCTTTCTGAAAAAAATAACCCAAATAGAACAATACTTAGTAAAGAAATAAATATTGAAAAGGATAGCATTTCTTATTATGAAGAAATTGTTAGAGAACGTGGTATGGTTTCAATTCAACATCAAGACTCTATATTTCCTCCTTTAAGTTTTCTGGCAGGAAGACCAATACGAACAAAATCTCTTCCATTTAGGTATAAAGACGAAGTTATTAATGATATCTCAATTTTGGATTTTGATCAGGGACTTCCAAGTCGTTTTATAAGAGCAATAGCAAAAGATGATGAAGGTGTTTTATGGTTCGCTACTTTTAAAGGTGGCTTAGTTGCATACGATGGTAATTATTTTGATGAATATTTAATGAATATGGGGCCGACAACAGAACTGACTATGTCTTTGCTAATTGATAAGAAAGGTTTGATTTGGACAGGAACTACTAATGGGGCAAACTGTTTCGATGGTAAAAAACACATACGCTACACAATGAGGCAGGGATTGCCATCAAACAATGTATTTGCAATAATTGAAGATGGTGAGAATAATATTTGGTTTGCAACTGATGAAGGTGTTTCCATTTTTAATGGAAAAACTATTTCTACATATACAACTGCTCATGGATTGCCTATGAATTATGTTTATTCATTATTTGAAGATGATAGCGATAATATTTGGTTTGGCACTTTTGGTGAGGGAGTTACAAAGTTTGATGGAACAACATTTACAACATTTACAAAAAATGATGGGTTGGCATCGGATGTAGTATTATCCATTACACAAGATCGTGATGGGAATATGTGGTTTGGGACAATGGGAGGTGGAGCGTCAAAGTTTGATGGCACATTCTTTACAAATTATTCTACAGAACAGGGATTGGTGAGTGATGTCATTTTATCAATTATTGAAGATGCGGATAATAATATGTGGTTTGGGTCATATGGTTATGGCCTTAGTATATTCAATGGCAAATCATTTATTAACTATAGTGCAAAAGAAGGCCTGAGTGATGATTATCTACGGGTAATGTTTGAAGGAAGTAATGGTAATGTTTTGATTGGCACCGATAGAGGTTTAACAAAGTTCAACAATGAGGGTTTTCTTCATTTAACAAAAAACCAGGGTTTAATTAATAATAATATAACTGCCATTTATCAGGATAATAAAGGGGTAATGTGGTTTGCTAATTACGATAATGGTGTTTTGATTTATAATAAGCCAAAAAAATCAGGGGAAATAGGGACATTTACTCAAATAACTACTGAACAGGGGCTTGCCAATAATATAGTTAACGCGATTATGCAGGATAATCAGAATAATTATTGGTTTAGTACTTATGGTGGAGGTGTGAGTAAACTAGATGGGAAAAGTTATGAAAAGGGTATATTAAATTTCACAAATTATTCATTAAGCCAGGGAATGCTAAGTAGTGTGGTAAAGCAAGTTTTGCAGGATAATAATGGAAACATGTGGTTCGCAACCGACCAAGGTGCCACATTGTTTGATGGTAACCAATTTAAATCAATAGTAAATACAAATGGACTTGGTGCCGATAAAGTACTATGTGTCTTTATAGATAGGAGTGAGGCTATTTGGTTTGGGACTATGGGGGGAGGTGTGACACGTTATTCAAATGACACGCTTTTCAGATATACAACAGATCAAGGGCTTGGTAATAATACTGTTTGGACAATAGTTGAAGATTGTAATGGCGTTCTTTGGTTTGGAACCGATGGAGGAGGTTTATCCTATTTTAACGGACATTCATTTAGTACTTTAAATGAAGATGATGGTTTATATAATAATTATATCTTTTCAATAACCACTACTCCTGATAATTCACTATGGGCAGGAACTTTTAAAGGTCTTTCTCAGATTAAGTTAACCGATACCATTCATTCAATAAAAAATATAGTTGAATATATTAAGCCAACAGTAATAAATTATAGTAAAATGGATGGACTTAAAGGCCTTGATTTTTATACCCAGTCAGTATTTTATGATAATATGAATCGCTTATGGTGGGGTACCGAAAAAGCCCTTACAACCCTTGATTTAAATACCTTTAAACCTTCAGGTGAAGTGCCAATAATTCATATGAATTCGATTTCAATAAATAGTCAACCATTAGACTTCAACGAAATAAATTCAAATAATAATAATACTTATCCTGACATTCATTTTTCTGGTGTTTCAGATTTTCATAATATTCCAACCAATTTGAGTTTGCCTTCAAGTAAAAATCATATCACTTTTAACTATTCAGCAATTGATTGGAGTGGTCCAAATCAAATAAAGTATCAGTATAAATTACAAGGGTTTGATGAGAAATGGAGTTTGCTAACAAAAGATAATATAGTTGATTACCGAAATATATTTCCCGGAGATTATGTTTTTATGGTTAGGGCAATAGGTAAATCGGGAAAATGGAGCAATGAATTTGAGTTTCCATTTATTATTAGGTGGCCCTGGTGGCTGTCGTGGTGGTCTATTCTGTTTTACGTAATTACTATTATTATTGCTGTATTGCTATTAATAAGGTGGCGTGTAAATATTATTAAAAGACAAAAGGTTGAATTAGAAAATATGGTAGCTCGTCGCACAAGAGACCTTGACAAAGCACTTATCTTAGCAGAGCAAGCAACAAATGCAAAGGGTCAGTTTCTAACCACCATAACCCATGAAATACGAACACCATTAAATGCCATAATGGGTCTCACTCATCTTGCATTGCAGAATACTCCGAGTATAAAACAGGAAGATTATTTGCAAAAGATTGACCGGTCGGCAAATACAATGCTTAGTTTAATTAACAATATTCTTGATTTTTCGAAAATAGAAGTTGGTAAAATGCAATTGGAAAGGATTCCGTTTGATATTGAGATTGTAATGAGTTCAGTTATTATAATGAATGCTCATCATGCACACGAGAAAGGTTTGGAATTTGTAATAAATATTGACTCCAATATTCCAAAAACATTAATTGGCGATCCACTAAGAATAGGACAAGTATTAACCAATCTTTGTAGTAATGCTATAAAATTTACAACTTCAGGTGAAGTAGTTATAAATATTGATCTTGATAAGGAGTTAAATGAAAAAGAAATTAATTTAAAAGTTAGTGTTAAAGATACCGGTATTGGAATTGAAAAAGAGAAGATTCCATTTTTGTTTGAGGAATTTGAACAAGCAGATAACTCAATAACCAGAAAGTATGGTGGTACAGGCCTTGGATTAAGTATTAGTAAACTACTAATAGACTTGATGGGTGGTCATATTTGGTTAAATAGTGAACCAGGAATAGGAACTACTTTTTTCTTTGATTGCACAGTTGGAATACAAGAAAAGGAAGAAGTGCAGAAGAAATTAGATTTCGATGAGTTAAAACGCATTAATATTCTTGTTTGTGATAATAATGCCTCTGCAATCAAAGCCATGAAAACAATTTTGCACGCGTTAACTCTAAATGTTGATACAGTTAGTTCAGGTGAACATGTTATAAATCAATTAATGGAAAATGAATATGATTTGTTGATTATTAATCATTTCTTAGATGGAATAAATGGTATAGATATTATAACGAAAGCGAACAGCATTCCAGATTTACATCAGCTAAAAACTATTTTGATTACAAATTCTGATAATGACATCAAAAAATATAAGAAAGAAGCAGACTTAATAAATGGGTATCTTTTTAAACCAATTCTGCCCTCGCTTGTTTTTGAGGAAATATTGACTGTTTTTGGGCTTGAAAAAACAACTCATCAACAGAGGGATAATAAAAAAATGCGATTGGAGCAGATTAGAAAAGTAGTTTCTGAGAGCAATATCCTGATAGTTGAAGATAATGAATTAAATATGCAAGTTTTGATCGAATTGCTTGATCAGGTAGGAGCCAAGGTTGACTTGGCGGTAAATGGAGCCATTGCAGTTGATAAAGTCTTGGAAAATAAGTATGATCTGATATTTATGGATTTACATATGCCAATTATGGATGGTTATAATGCAACGGTGGAGATTCGTAAATGCAATTCAGACTTGCCAATTATTGCAACTACAGCTGATACTTCGGAAGACATTAAATTGAAATGTAAGAAAGTAGGCATTGATGACATTATAACAAAGCCAATTGACCCCGATTTGTTGTATGATGTTTTATTAAAATGGGTAAATTCTAAAGAAAGGAATAAAAATAGAATTACTCAACCTTCTGATGTCAAAGATGTTGTGCTGCCCAAAATCTCCATAAATGATTTGGATATACAATTTAGTATCCGAAGGTTTGGAGATAATGAAGAACTGTATCTGAAAATGCTTAAAAAGTTCATTGCTAGTAATAGGCAAACCTGCCTTGAGTTAAATGAACTTATTCAACAAGGAGATTTTGAAACGGCCCATTTAAAGATTCATACACTAAAAGGGGAAAGTGGAAATATTGGTGCAAATAAAGTTCAAGAAAATTCAATAAAAGTTGAACAAACTGTATTAAAAAAGGATGTTAAAGGATTTGAAAAAGAGTTAGTTCCACTCAAAAAGTGCCTTGAAGATTTAACCTCAGAATTGCAGTGCTATTTCAACGAAACAATTTATAAGATAAATAAAGATCAGCCTTCATTCAGGGAGCAAGTTAAAGAGTTAATTAAGTACCTAAAAATTAGAGATCCAAAGGTATTCGACTTGCTCGATAAACTAAATGAAAGTGATATTGAAAAATCAGAATTATCTGCAATCAATAAGGCCGTAAACTCTGAGAAGTTTGAGGAAGCATGTGCTTTGCTGAAGAAATTGATTGCTTACCCTAAGAAATAACCTCTTTATAAGAAATACTTTTAGAGAGACTATCAAAAACAAAGTTCACACAAAAAAAATATACCCGCAGGTATTTTACCACCTGCAGGCATTTACTTTACTTATTTTGTGTTAAATACTACAAATTAGTATTTCTCTTTAAATTCTGTAGTAGATGCCAACTTAGAGAAGTATTCATAATAAATACTTTGTCTAAGTCGGCATCTTAAAAACTACTATAGTTTTCAGCCGTAGAATTAACTTAATATTAATAAGTTACCTATTACTATGAGGATTTCGTGTAATATTCAACCTCTTAATAGCAGAGTAAAAACGATCCTCCTTTTGTAGAGTAACCTGATAGATGTAAATTCCATCCAGAATACCTATTCTATCAAACTCAATAGTTTGTGTACCTGCTTCCTGAACCTTGTCCATTAAGGTTGTTACTACCTTACCCATCATATCATAAACAACAATCTTAACCTTGCCTTCTTCAGGCAGAAGATAACTAATTGTAGTTTTATCGATAAATGGATTTGGATAATTAGTAGCATACATTTCATCACCAATAATGGCGATATCATCTGTAGTTACACCAATAGTTTTTAAACCAATATCGGAAATAGGGTTAGCAGTAGGATCTGCCAATTCTGTATTCGACATTAATTTAAACAGTTCTGTTCCTTCAGGAATCTCATCTAATATCCGAATCTTTATTTGTGCAATTGCTGCATCAGCAGTAAATTTAATTCCTTCAGTATCATACCAAGCCATATTAAGGATGCCATCTTCATGATTAACATAAAATTCGTCATCAGCAAAGTTAGTTTCCAGAACTTCAATAAGGTCGTTACGATAGTTGAACATTAAACTAATAGCAGCAATATCAGCATTACGATCAATATTAATTGGTACAGTAACTTCATCATTAACAAATACACCTAGCGTACCTTCAATGGCAAGCCCCATATTTGATTGTACTTTGAAGAAATCATCAGTCGGCACATAACTAGCGTTAATATCGCCAAGAGCCTCATAATAAATATTAATGTAATTTGCTTTACCATCCCAAGGAAGTGAAACAGAAGTATACTGATGCTCCTCAGCGTCTGTGAAATACAGATAATCAGTTCCACTATGAGTAAATTTAACATCATCCCAGTTAGGATAATTAAAAGCAGTATCCCAAGTCATTTGAGGTAGAGTTTCTACCATTCTTCCTGTAACTCTAAAGTTAGGAGAAAACTGGTTTACACTGCCATTATCAGGATAGCTTCCTAAAATACCAAGAGTACGATACTTTGCTGTTAAAGCATCCAGAGCAGTAATACCACCATTAATGTAAGTATCAGAACTATTAACATCAGCTATTGCATGTGAATAATATCCATAATTAGGTGAGAATGCTGCATCTCCTACCCACTCATAATACCAAGGTGTAGAATTAATTTCATGGCCTCCGCCTACCATAAGTTGAATTGCTAAGGCATCAGTTGCGTTAACACCTCCCCAATTAGTATAGGTATATGATTCGCCAAGATAGGTACCTGAAACAGGAGGAGGGTTAGGGCCAGTATGATAACTTAATCCACCATCCCAAACTTTTAGATAATACTCAGCATCGCAACCATAATCCCAGGTATCAATATCAAACTTAAAATACGACATTAACTCTGTAAGTTCCTCCGTTAAATAAGGCTGAACTAACGCAGTAGTTAAGGAATCAAGACCGTTTCCATTGTCATAATAAAGAGTTACATAAAAGTAATCTTCAGGGAATGTACCATAAATATTAGTTGGGAACGGAGTAGGCATATAAGTTTCATACTCATTCCAGTATTTAACCTGTCCTTCAAGGCTAGGAACCAATAAATCGAATTCAAGTAGAATTACATCAAAACATTCTTCAAAACCAAGAGCCTCACCCGTAACTTGAAAAGAGACAGGACCACTAATATTACCCCAGTCTACAGTTATTTGATCACCTAGATTTTCAACTATTGTTCCACCATTAACTGTCCATATATAGTTTAGAGTTTCTTCATTATTATTAATTACATTATAAGTAACAGAAGAACATGTGTATGCCTCAAATGAAAGATCAATTTCTACATCAATATCATGGAAAGTATATGTTGCTTCTCTGTACTCTCCATACTCTTCAGGCCATGTATATCTCATAGTATATGTTCCAGGTGTAAGCACTGAAAAAGTAGTAATATCTGTATTAGGACTAGTAATATTAGCAGGAATTGAACCCGGATAAACTGTATTTGTCCATGTACCTGTATTATCTTCGGCACAATCACCAGTATTTCCTGGAATTACTCCAGCTTCTGCTGTGGCCCACATTGGATTTGTATCAAAACATATGTCTGAATCAGGTTCTATCCAATAAATACATGGTATATCCGGAACATTTGCAAGCACGGTTTCATCATCATCATCGCTAACAGCAGTATCGCCAGTACCATCACCATTTGTGTCTCCTAAACCATCACCTTCGGCAGTATTAGTATATAAATCATTGTCAAGATCAGCCTGAGTTACTGTATGATAAGCAGTATAAGTCCAAGTTTCGCCTACTTCGAGAACACCTGTTATGCCAGCATCTCCTGAAACATACGTAGGATTGACATCAGCAGTCTGGTCAACCATAGTTATGTCATAAACTGTTACATTACCATCATTGGTCAATGTGATAT
>JAOZNY010000412.1 GCA_029933565.1 Bacteroidales bacterium | reverse complement strand
TTGAGTAGTTGTATTTCCTGTAGTTACTACTACACCTGAAGCAGTTTCCATTTGGTAACCTAATAATGAAAAGTCCATATCAAAAGTACCTGCATCAACAAATATCTCGTAATATCCATTAGCGTTGGTCTCTCCGTAGAATATCTCTGCACCATTATTGGCTCTAACACTTACATTATTAAGTCCCATAGCAGTGTTACAATCTGTAACATTACCTGCAATCATACCTGGAATATAAACATTCATTGTATGAGTTACAAGATGGCTATTGCCTGGTGCTTGCTCATTAGTCTTAATATATGTATCAACTGTATAAGTACCTACTGAGTATCCAGTAGCATCATAAGTAAACCTAACTTGTGCAGTCTCTCCTTCTTCAAGAGTTCCTGACATAGGATTGATTGAAGTAATAAAACCAAAATCAAAGTTTGTCAATGGTCCTACAAATAATACACCTGCTGGTATGCTAGTGTTTGGTGATGTGTAAATAACATCTCCACCTTCATTAAGAATCTCATAGGAGTTTTCTGTTGTCCAACTTCCTGGGTAATAAGTAGTAGTGATTTCATCACCTTCTTCTACTGGGAATGAATGATATTCAGGTCCTGAACCACTTATAATTGTAAGACCAGAAAGAACTGTAGTACCATTAATATGTATATCTAATGAACCACCGTTCCATCCGTCTCCGTATGAATCATAAAGGGCTACCTGATAAAAACCAGGACCTGCAATGCTCCATGACAAAGTTCCTTGTCCACAGTTTTCTACTGTCATAAAGGTATCTTCTGTCTGGTTAACCATTACATCTTCCTCTGGGGCTGTTGGAGTATAACATAAAACTGGAATAAACCAATCTACATCGTCGAATTGTGCTGTTGACATTCCTTCGTCGTAAACTGCTGATACGCTATACATATATGAACCATAATCTGGTAAGAAGTCAATATAAGTAAGTTCTGTTGTAATTCCCAATACGGCTCCGTCGCGACGAATCTCAAAATACTGGAAAGTTACATCAGGATTGAAATCCCATGTGCAATATACTTTTCCTGTTACAGGATCGGCAAGGGTTGCGTGGAATTCCTCAACTGCTGGTAATGGGTCACCGGCTACTACCATAGTAACTGGGATATTTACCTGTGATGTTGGGGCAAAGTCCAAAGTAATTGTTGCATCAAATACAGTACCTGGTGCAAGATCGGCTGCATCGAAGTTAACTCCTAAATTGAATGATCCACCGCCTGCAGCTACCATACCTTGGTCATCTGATAATGATAACCATCCGTTGCCGGTTGTATAAGTAATAGTTGCATTGAAATATGAAGCACCATCACCTGTGTTTAGCATACTGATATAATCAGTAAACCACTCACCTGGGTTAAGCGTGTTCTCCATAATTAATGGACTGATAGTTAAGATTGGCTGACCTAAATAAAAGTCAACATCGTATGATCCACCAGGGAAAGCATTTACAGTTTGCATTGATGGGCTATAGCCATCATAACTTGCCCATACATCATAAACGCCTTCGAAAAGACCTCCGATTGAATAATAACCAGTAGCATCAGTTGGTACACCTGCTACATCTTCAATCTGTACCTGAGCTCCTTGAAGTGGAGTTCCACCTGTAGTATAAACAAAACCTTGAATAGTTGCTGG
>JAOZNY010000169.1 GCA_029933565.1 Bacteroidales bacterium | reverse complement strand
ACAAAAGATTAGAGTTTTTTGAGAAAGATACTATCAACTGGGACAATATTGAATATCAGGAATTTTACACTACCCTTAATTCGCTAAAAGCAAATAATGTGGCAATAAATGCAGGTGCAGGCGGAGGAATGATGATTCAACTTTCGGAAGGACAAAACGATGAGGTTTTTGCTTTTAAGAGAGAAAAAGACGGGAATCAAGTTGTTGTGATTTTAAACCTGAGTAAAGACCCACAGCAATTTACCATTGATGGAGTACAGATGTCTGGCGATTTCACTAATGCATTTACGGGAGAATTGCTAAACATTAAGGAAAGCCTTGAACTTAAATTAGAGCCTTGGGAGTATTTGGTTTTGATTAAGTAGTGAGAAGTCGGAAGCCAGAAGCTAGAAGACGGAAGAATGGTTTGTGAACCTTAACAATTAGTAAACCATCATCTTTCCGCTCGATTTTTTTCCATTTGCAATAAATGTGTAGAAATAAATTCCCTGAATAAGGCCTTCGGCATTAAACTCAATTGTGTTTTTGCCCTGTGGCAGATTGCTAAAGGTATTGTCGGAAACAAGTTTGCCATTGTTTGAAAATACTTTTAACTGGATATTTGTTTCTTTGCTAAGTTCAATTTCAAAAGTGGTTTTGTGGTGGAAGGGGTTGGGAGCGTTTGAGGATGCAATGAAATTTGCTTGTTCATTTTCTTTCACTCCTACAATTCCGCAATAAATATCTCCTCCCCATTCATTCTGAAAATCAGACTCGGAAGAACTAAAATCTTCAATATATTTAAACTGAACATTTGAGTTTGGCTCTGTAGGGTCAAAGTCGGCATAAACAAATGGGATATAGTAATTACTACTCTCTGTAAAAATAACATTAGGTGCATTATAAAAATATGATTTCCACATTCCATCTGAGAAAAGAGTAACATTTGTTGGTACATCCTCATTACTCGAATTTGTTGTTAATCGAAATGTTGACGGTTCAATTCCTCTACAAAAAATATTTGGAGCATTATTATCTTCTGCCCCTTCCATATCTGTGTCATGCCATGAAACAAATACTTTCTCTCCTGTTTCTGTTCTGCTTATTTGCACTCTGTTGTCTTCTGTTAGGTCGCCAAAATTTCCTCTAAATGTTGAGAGCCTTCCCATTTCAACGGGGCACCATGAATCTCCATCCTCCACAAAGTCCCAAACTGCTATGTAATTCTTTGCTGTAATTATACTATAAGGGTCGGAACCTGTGGGCCCAATCACTACTGCAATATGCAGATTGTCATATTGGTCAACTGTAATGTCGTGATCGTAAGCCGTGGTGTAAGAGATGTCTGTTCTCGCTGGCGGATTGTTGCCAAAAAGTTCTGCAATTTTTTCATCACTTAAATGATGGTTTACAATAGCTTCCAGACCGGTAGACCCATCTAACTGAATAAACTCCGGGCCTTCCCAGGTTTCGCCACCATTGGTGGTTTTCCAGTAAATAGGATAAATATTTGTGAAGTATTCAATTTGGTCTGCCATTCCGTTGTTTCCCAGCATTGTAATATAACCGGTTTCTCCATTGGGGGCGAAGGCTATTTTTACATCAACTGGTGCACCAAAATCTTCTTCAATTAAGGCCTCAATTTTAGTTGATGTATAATCGAAGTTTTGGGCTGTTTCGTTCCAAACTCCTTTTATTATTACAAGGCTATCCAAATATTCATTCAAGTCACCTTCAGTTGACCTCATCGGGCTAACCGAGAACACTTCTCCATTTGAGGTAATATCAAAGCCACTCAAATTATAATCTAATTGATCGGCTGTGTCAAATTCAAACGAATAGTTCGATGTGTCTCCAATACTCGACAATCCGGTAATTATTCCATTATTTTCTGTGTTGAACCCTTTTGCATTAAAAACAATAAATGCATTATCGGGATTTGTATTTCCTGTTGGATTATATATTCCGTGATTAGGAAATCGTGCTCCAATTTCATCAGATGCAAAATTGCCAATATCTAAATCCCAATTTGAGCCTCCGTCGGTTGAAATATCATAGCCAAAGTTAAAATAACCGGGCATTAAACTATGATAAAAACTTACTGTATTTAAGTCGGTATTTACCCACAGGGTACTTCTTTTAACGTATAATTGATATGCGTTTGTAGAAGTGCCAATGTCGATAATGTTTACAATATCAACATCCCTGTCGGGAAGAGGCATCTTTTGTTTAAGGGTTTTAACTTGTTTTGGAGTAGTATTTTCTTCCATCCAAAGCGGCTTTTTTGCTTTAGTATCGATTTGAAAGGAATGTTGCGATTGTGAACTTAGGTTTAGTGAAAAGATAAAAATCAGAGAAATAAGATAAAAATACTTCATAATTATTTAAGTTAAAATGGTGACACTTCAAAACTATTGTTATTAGTTCGACATGGAAATCTTCTGTCGGGTTGCATTTGTAAAGGTATTAAAAAAAATGTAATTTCGTGGACTAATAATTTATTTCCACATTACATATAGAGAATGAAGCGTCAGGTAACTATTAAGGATATTGCAGAAAAATTGGGCATTAGTATTTCAACGGTTTCACGTGCTTTAAAAGATCATCCTGACATAAGTGTAAAAACCAGACAAGCAGTTAAGGAATTAGCAAAGTTGCTTAATTATAAGCCAAATCTTATTGCTTTAAATCTTAAGCATAGCACCACAAACACTATAGGTTTGATAGTTCCGGAAGTTGAGCATCATTTCTTCTCCAAAATAATTAATGGAATAGAAGATGTTGCCTACGAAAATAATTATAATGTACTGGTTGTTCAATCAAACGAATCTTATATGCGCGAGGTGTTGAACACTCAGGCTTTAATAGCAAATCGTGTTGATGGAGTTTTGGTGTCATTTTCGAAGGAAACTCAGGATTATTCACATTTTCAACAAATGGTGGACTATGAAATACCAATAGTTTTTTACGATAGAACAATCGAAGGATTTCATGCCGATAGTGTGATGGTTGATGATTTTACGGGTGCGTTTAATGCAGTAAATCACCTGGTGTCGAGGGGCTGCAAGCGTATTGCACTCTATTCTTCACCTCAGCATATGCTAATTGGACTTAATAGATTTGAAGGCTATAAAAGTGCTCTTGAAAAGAATGGGATTCCTTTTAATAAAGACCTTGTTTATGCATGCGACACTTTTGACTCGGCAATGAAAATTTCTCGTTCTGTATTGAAAAAACAAGATCGCCCCGATGGAATATTTGCCGTTAATGACATTACTGCCATTGGTGTGATGAAAACTGCCAGGCAACTTGGAATAAAAGTACCTGAAGAATTAAAGATTGTTGGTTTTGAAAATAGTCGTAGTTCATCAATTTGTGAACCCGAACTCACAAGTGTCGACCAGTTTGGTTATGAACTTGGCAAAAAATCTGCCGAACTTTTATTGAAAAGGATAAAATCTGATTCTTTTGATTATAAACCTGAAAGCCTAAAACTGAAAACAGAACTTATTGTTAGAGGATCGAGTTAGACTATGGTTATTGGTCATTGGATATTAATCATTGGTCAATAGTCATTGGTCATTTGTTTTAGAGGTATTTTTTTTAATTCAAGGTGATATTCACAATATGATATTTTCTCTTCCTTCTACTCAAATTTCCTACATTTGCCTCCCAAAATAATTGAATAATGATTTTAAACTTTATAATTTGGGATGTAAGTCCTGAAATTTTTTCAATTCCTCAAGGAATAAGTATTATTGGGGGGCTTGCAGTTAGGTGGTACGGATTGTTATTTGCACTTTCATTTGTATTCGGCTACATAATCATGAAAAAGATTCTTGCCAACGAAGGTTTTGGTGAAAAAGTTCTTGACCAACTTTCAACTTATATGTTGGTTCTTACAATTGTTGGTGCCCGACTTGGGCATTGCCTGTTTTATGAGCCATCTTATTATTTGTCGAACCCAATTGAAATACTGAAAGTTTGGGAAGGTGGATTGGCAAGTCATGGTGCTGCTGTTGGTATTATTTTGGGGCTGTACTTTTTTGCCAGAAGTAATAAAAAACCATATTTGTGGATACTTGACAGGGTAGCAATTGTTGTTGCTTTAGCAGGTTTTTTCATAAGAATAGGAAACCTAATGAACTCTGAAATATTTGGTGATATTACTACTATGCCTTGGGGGTTTATTTTTATAAGATATTACGATCAGTTGCTTGCTGTTGACCCTAGGCATCCTACACAAATTTATGAAGCATTGAGTTATCTGGTCATATTTATTTTTATTTACAAACTTTACTGGAATCAAAAAGGCAAAACAATCAATGGAGAAATAACCGGTTACTTTTTAGTTTTAATATGGGGTGTAAGGTTTCTGGTTGAATATATTAAAGTTCCACAGGTTGGCTTTGAAGAAACTATGGTTTTAGATATGGGACAGATATTAAGTATTCCATTAATAATTATTGGTGCTATTTTGCTTTGGAATGCTAAGAGGAAAAAGGGGCTGGTTAAATAGTACAGTCACGAGTGATCGCTGCGCTAAACACTCGCGCCCAATGTTATTAAGTTAAAAAGTAAAGAAAAACCTCGTCATTGCGAGGAGGAACGACGAAGCAATCTCATTGTTATCTGCTGCATCATAATAGATTGCCGCACTCCTTCGTCGTTCGCAATGACGCGACAATTCTTAACCGCTACGTTAAACACTCGTGCAGTTGCTTGAGTGATAATTATTTACGCATTAAACTTGCAATCTGTCTGTTTATGAATTATATTTGTGGTGATTAATTCACCCAAAAATAATCCTAAGATGAGAACTTTATTTTTGTTTTCTTTATTGGTCAATAGTTTATATTTGTTTTCCCAGAATATTTATTTTGAACCATATTACAGCAAATCTTTTGCTGTGGAAAAATCAGATTTTACATTTGTTTCAAGTAATACCACATTTTACTATGATGATTCTGTTAATAGCGATTACCATACAGTCACTTATCACAAATCTTTGGGAGCAGGGAATAATTATGGGTTATTGATTGGCTACAAATTCCCAAAAGGTATTATCAGTACTGAGATTGATTTTAGGTATTTCAGTAACAATGTTTTAACATTCAATAGTCAGGATTATTACGACTTTCCAGAAGAACCAAATTACCATATTGAGTATAATGACACCTATAATTTGAGAAGTACCTCTTTCTCAATCACTCCTTCCTTAAAGGTAGAAGTATATTATAAAAGATGGGGATTATTTCTTAAATCGGGATTACTATTTGCAAAATGTTCCATTGACTATGAAGTTGAAACTAGCATATTTAATACACACCCAAGTTATTACCCTTTTGAGAGTTATTCTGAAATTATTGAATATAAACCCAAATGGGAACTAGGAATTCAGGGTGCTATTGGTGTGGAATATCAGCTGGATTCCTGGATTGTACTCAATGTAGGTATTCAATATAATGCTTTTGGCCATAGGCCTGAATCTGCCACTATGACTGAATATAAATATCGGGGTGAAGACAAACTTAATAGTTTAACGATTAGTGAAAAAGAATTTATTTTTTCTGATTCCTACATGTCTGCTGACAATGCTTCAGAAGATAAGCCAACTGTTATGGAGAGACTAACTTATACATATAGTAGTATGGCAATTCGATTTGGTGTTCAGATTATTATTCCTAACAAGAAAGTTAAGGAAGGAGAATAATTAACGTTAGAAACATAAAAAATCATAACCGGCGCGAGTCTGACGTAAAGCCATTTGTGCGTTAGCGACTCGTGACAATTATTACCACAATAATTCAATTTCAACCAAACCTTTAACTCCAGCATAGTCCATTGCACTACTCCAATTGTAACATTCCTTTTCATTTGAAAACCCATGTTCTACAGGGTTGTTGTGTATATATTCTAACTTTTGTTCAGTTATTTTATGGTTGTCTAACTCAATTGGATGGTTGCCATGTTGCCAAAACTGGTATTTAGTATTTTGAGGATTAGATTCTCCAGCCTCTCTAAATACTCTTAGCATCCAATCTTTTCTACTTTCGACAGGATTAGTTTTTATTTCTTCTATAGTTTTAACTGAAGTGAACTTTTTCATGTCACGCATTATTGCCTCTAAGGGTTGTTCACCTTTTTTGGACACAATCATATGAATATGATTTGTCATAATTACCCATGCATTAACTACCAAACCTTTGTTTTTAATACACCAATTAAAACTATCAATAACGATATTTCTGTAAATATCCCTTGTAAAAACATCAACCCATCCCACCACAGAAAAAGTAATAAAATAAATACCATCTGGATTCCTGAATTTATATTTGTGGCTCATGATACAAAGTTAAAGTAATTACTGTTTCATTTGTAATGGTTTGTAAAAAGTAATATAATTATGATGGAAAATTACACAGTCACGAGTGACCGCTGCGCTAAACACTCGCGCCAGTTGCCGTAATCGCTGCACTAAACACTTGCGCCATTTGTGCAAAATTCTTTTAAAAACAAAAAACCCCCATCCGTTTAAAACAGATGGGGGTTTTTAAGAATTTCTTGT
>JAOZNY010000411.1 GCA_029933565.1 Bacteroidales bacterium | reverse complement strand
TGTGGGAAGGCAGTAAAAATGAATGAAATAGAAAAAATTAGTAAGAGCAATATCTTTCTCATGACAAATAAATACTAAATCAAATTTTACAATAGCAAAAGTAAATCATTTAAAAACTTAATGCTAGTATTCTTTATCTAATTTAATTGAATAATTAGTGTAGAATCAATTCCAGGATTTCTCAATCTGTTCCAGCGATTTACCTTTGGTTTCAGGGATAAACTTCCAAACAAAAATAATGGTTGCAATACACATTGCAGCAAAAATAAAATAGGAAAGTGCACCATTAAATTCTACTTGGTTGAGTTTGCTTCCATTAATAACCGGAAAACTATAAGACACAATACCATTGAACAGCCATTGTGCAGCTACGGCAATCGACATGGCTAGGCTTCTAATATTATTTGGGAATATCTCGGATAACAAAACCCACACAACCGGCCCAAGAGACAATGCAAATGAACCAATGAATACCAAAATAGCAATTAAGGAAACTATCCCCATCTGTTGCAAATAAATTGATAATCCCAAAACACTAAGTCCAATAAACATTCCAACCGTACCTGTAATTAGCAGCGGCTTTCTTCCCCATTTATCTACTGTAAATATGGCAACAAACGTAAAAACTAAATTAACAGTACCAAGCCATAATTGTTGTTTCAATGCATCTTCAGGGCCGTAGCCTAATACATTGCTAAATATTTCGGCCCCGTAATAAAGTATTGCATTAATGCCGGTTATTTGTTGAAAAACTGACAGCATTATTCCCAGAAACAAAACAAAGCCCATTCCTTTAGCGAATAAACTGACTTTAGGATGATTTTTATTTTCTGTTAATGAAAGTTTAATTTCATTTAATTCCTGATCCACTTTGGTTTCTATAAGCATTATTTTCATCAATACTTTTTTTGCCTTGGCAGTACGCGATTTTATCATTAGCCACCTAGGACTGTGCGGTATAGTAAATAACAATATAAAAAAACCTATGGCAGGAATTAATTCCGACCAAAACATATTACGCCAACCTTTAGTTACATTATGATGGTGGATTTGTTGAATTGTTTCGCTTGATGAATTACTGTTATCGCCTCCACCAATAAAATAAGTTGCTACAAATACAATAAAAAACCCAAACACTACGGCAAGTTGGTAAAGCGAAACAAGGAATCCACGTTGCTTTGCAGGTGCAATTTCTGCAATATACATTGGGGCTGTCATTGAGGCAATTCCAACTCCAAGTCCGCCTATAATTCTGTAAATAACTAAAATTGTTAAGGCATCTGCAGAACCTGAGCCCCAGGCCGATACAGAAAATAATAGAGCAGAAAGGATGAGTGTATATTTCCTACTAAATTTAGTGCTTAAATAACCCGCCAAAAGCGCTCCAACTAATGCTCCATAAAGAGCCGAACTAACAGCCCAACCTTGTTCAGATGTACTTAGGTTAAAATATTCTGTAAAATAAAGTTGAGTTCCACCAATCACCCCTGTATCGTATCCAAATAAAAATCCTCCCAGTGCAACGATAAAACTTATCCAAATTAAATATGCTGTGCTATTGTTCTTCATTTTATTAAATATCAATTGACATAGGATAAATTTACTCTAATAGATTTTAAGAGTGGTTACAAATATAAATAGTTCTGTTTGATTTCATATTATTTC
>JAOZNY010000021.1 GCA_029933565.1 Bacteroidales bacterium | reverse complement strand
CAAAAGTGCTTTGGGGGTATTGGGCAGCCACCCTTACTTTTAGGTAGTTAGTGCCGGGGTTTGGGAAAACAAGAGCCTCGTGCATCTGTATTTGTGGCTTTTCGGGGGTATTTGTAAGAAGGCCCTCGCTGTTTAGTTTTAGGATGTAGATGTCGCGCTCTTCTTCAGTAGTGTTTTTATAATCATACCTATCTCCAATTGCAATGCACCCACCATCCTTTGTGGCCTTTAATTTTGTCATTACATAATAGGCATCGCCTCCATAAAACCTTTCCCAACGGATGTTTAACATACTGTCGGTTTGAAGGACAAAAAACCAACTTGGCCAATTGTTATAATATCCAATCCAAAAATCTTTTGTGCCACCAATGAAAATAGAGTCATGGTTTTGGTAACTTAACCCACCAAAACTTGCTGGATAATCCAAAGTGTCTAAAAACCCAAACGTATTAAACGTTACATCATTCGTATCAAGAGGAGATAATTGCCGCACAAAACCAATATCATCGGCACCTTCATTATCCCAAGATCCAAGTAAATAAAATGAAGTATCACTATCCCATTCAATACCAAAAGCAGAACTCAATCCTTCAGGAATTTTACTAAACTGTCCAGTGGGAATAAACAATGAGTCAAGAATTTGCACATCTCCAAGCGAAGATAAAAACCAATAACTGTTTTCATCAAGTTGTTTAATATCCTCTCCGGCTCTTCCATAATTAACGTTCGTAAATAACCTTAAACTGTCAAAATTTTCATTTGTGCGTAAAAAAACCGGATTTAATAGAAAGTTAGAGGCATTCCAAACATAACTTACAAATAGGTAGTTATTATTAAAGGCTTTTCTTGTTTTTAAATATGACAAACCATAGTCTTGAGGCAATACATATTTTTTCTTTTTTACTAATTCAAGTTGATTGCTTATTTTAGATAAAGTGAATGAACTATTAGTATGAGGCCAAATAAAATCTGTAGATAAACATCCTGAAACATCTAAGTGGTTTTGTCCATCATTAAAGATATAATAATACTCTATGCTTGTATCTGCAGAAATATGGGTTACAGAATTAAGTTCCTCCCCCAGATTATTAGTTTTTAAAATAAAACCATTTGTCTTTGTATAGGCATTTCCTGGACTTGCATTATATCCCACAAAATAAAAATTCCCCAAACTATCTTCAATTACATCTCTTAATGATTCATCTAGTTCTGTACTGTATATTTTGGAAAAAGTTGTATTCTGAGCAAACAATTGATTAAGTAATATAAAAGAGATAATAAATATAACTTTCATTATAATAAAGTTTGAAATTAAAAAAAAGGCAGGAGGTAATAATTGCCTCCTACCATAAAATAATTATTCAGTAACTGCGTAATAAGGTTTTGCATAAGTAATCTTATAGAGATGTAAGTATAATGAACTTGTTATAATCTCATCTGTTATTTCAATACTTATAAAAACCTTATCCTCAGGTCTAGCACCCTCGTTATCTTCTTCATATATTATTATTTTGCCATAAAGATCGTTAGAGATATCATTGAATTCGTAAATAATTTGGTGTGCACCCTCAAGTCTATATGTCAATTCAGTATTATGCATGCAGTAGTCATCATCAGAGCCATCATAGATATAAAAATCAGTATTATTATATCTTACACAATTATCCATGCGTGTAATCTCCACCATTTCATAATCAGTATATCCATCTGCTCCCGTATTTATTTGCACAGCGGGGTGGTTAAGTCTGTATTGTATTTCATCAGAAGCATCGGAATCGTCATCTAATGGACTTTGATTACAACTACCTAAGTTTAGTCCCCAAATCCAGTCGTCATCATCACCAAAAGGTGTGTACCAACCAAGAATAAGGTTAAAACCATAACCGTTGGTGGCTTGTATGTATGCTGTGTTCCCAACAACTTCCACCAGTTCAACATCGCAAAAAACAAGGAACTTCATGCTTGCATCTATTTGCGAGAGGTGGTAGTCAACTGTGTCGAGCATCAACTGATAAACTGCCTGCACGGCAGCATCGGTAGCCATACTGTCAGCATCAACGTGAAGGGTGTAAAAGGATTCGACAGTTATAAAATCCCTTGAAGATGAATCGGGATAGGCATTTTCGTAACTTATAAGGGCCTCAAGGCCCCAAACGGCAGTGTCGATGTGCATGCTCCCCCCCGACTTCATGCTGCTGTTCATTTTTTCGCCGAAACCTATAATCCTTTCCATAATTTGTTGTGAATAGGAAGCCTCTGTGGGACCACCCTTTAAATTGTTGATACTTTTTTCCTTTTTACAGGAGTGAAAAATAACTGCCACAGTAGCGGCAACCGATAAGATAAATATAATTTTCTTCATTTTAATAAATTTTAGAAGTTAATAAAATCATAAATACCGGTATAGGGGTTGGCTACCCCCCATAACACGGTCAAACGGTTTTTTATTTATCTTTGCCGCTTAACCTCCTTTCTTTGTTTGGTGTTGGTAATTCGCATTTCAAATATCTTTCATTGCAAAGGGGGTTTTTCCTTTTGCTGTTTTATTTACTAATAATATAGAAAACAGGGTCTTGACTGTTTTATTGTTTTCTGCCCACAAATGTAAAAAAAAAAAAAACTGATAAAAGCAAGTTTTTATTAAAATATTTTTTATCAGGTATTTATCAATGTTTTCCAATGCAAATCATCACCAATAACATATTTCCTCCTTCAGCCATCAGCAAACTCAAAAACTATGGAGAGGTTGTTTTGCTTGAAACCAGTGGAATAGTTTACGATGCCATTTCGAAACACCCTGATATTTTTTTCTGCCCTCTGGGTGAAGAATTGATTGCTGCGCCCAATCTGCCTGATATTTATAAAAACATACTTAGCAAAAAGAAAATATCTTTTCATGAAGGTAACAAAACTCTGGGTAATAAATATCCCTCAACGGCTTTTTACAATGCCGTAACTACTGAAAATTTCCTGATTGGAAACACCAAGATAATGGACAAAGCAATTTTGCAGAAGGCTGAAAACAGGAAAGTTATCCATGTCAATCAGGCTTATACCCGTTGCAATTTGCTTCCGCTAAGCGATGAAAAGTTTATTACTTCCGACAAAGGAATCGAAAAGGAGTTGAAAAAAAACAGTCTTGAAATATTGTTTGTAAAGCCCGAAGGTATTGTTCTTAAGGGTTTTAAGAATGGCTTTTTCGGTGGTTGTTGTGGTATTTTTGGAAACATGGTTTTCATTGCAGGCAGTTTAAACCACTTCCCCGAAGGTGAAAAAGTCCGGAAGTTCCTAAAGGATTTGAAAATAATTGAACTTTACGATGGGCCGCTATTGGATGTAGGGAGTATTTTGTTTAATAATTACGGGGAAGTTTTTGAGTAAATTAATTGTAACACACCCCTTAATCCCCTCTCAAGAGGGGAAATATGCGCAGAACACTTAAATTATTTACTTAGTTTATGGAATTCAAAAACATCCTATTTATTTAACCAATTATTATTACGAGACAACGATTTCCCCTCTTGAGAGGGGCTAGGGGTGTGTTTGAATCATGCTTAATGGTGAAAGTCTTAAACATGAAAAATCAGGGACGCATTAAACCCCTCTTTTTCTTACTTTTGCCACCTGAATTTTAAAGACAAAAAGATGCACAGAACACATACTTGCGGCGAATTAAGGATAGAAGACAAAGAAAAACAGATAACGCTCAGCGGATGGGTACAGCGCATACGTGATAAAGGTGGTTTGATCTGGATTGACTTGCGAGACCGTTATGGGATTACCCAACTTTTACTTGAAGAAGGAAGAACCGATGCTGCTACCATAAAGATGGTAAGGGAACTTGGTCGTGAGTTTGTAATAAAGGCAAATGGTACCGTTATCGAAAGGGTATCGAAAAACCCAAATATCCCAACGGGTGAAATTGAAATCGATTTGAAATCTGTTGAGATTTTGAATTCTTCAAAAACACCTCCTTTTACAATTGAAGATAATACTGACGGTGGTGATGAACTGAGAATGAAATACCGCTACCTCGATCTTCGTCGTCAGCCGTTGCGAAGGAATTTGGAACTAAGGAATCGCCTTTCAATTGAAACCAGAAAATATCTTGACAGTGAGAAATTTTTTGAAATAGAAACACCTTATCTCATTAAATCTACACCCGAAGGAGCCCGCGATTTTGTTGTGCCATCACGCATGAACGAAGGACAATTTTATGCTCTTCCACAGTCGCCACAAACTTTTAAGCAATTACTGATGGTGGCAGGTTACGACCGTTATTACCAGTTGGTAAAATGTTTCCGCGACGAAGACCTTCGCGCCGACCGTCAGCCTGAGTTTACGCAAATTGACTGCGAGATGGCTTTTGTGGAGCAAGATGATATTTTAAACACATTTGAAGGAATGGTGCGTTACCTATTCAAAACTGTAAAAGGTGTTGATATTCCTGAACTTCCCAGAATGGAATATGCCGATGCCATGAAATTTTATGGTAGCGACAAACCCGATATTCGTTTTGGGATGAAGTTTGTGGAACTAAATGATGTTACTAAAAACAAAGGATTTAAAATATTTGATGAGGCAGAATTAGTAGTTGGAATTAATGCCGATGGCTGTGCAAACTATAGTCGCAAGCAGTTGGATAAACTTGTTGATTTTGTAAGAAAACCACAAATTGGAGCCAAGGGTCTAGTTTATGTAAAATACAACGAAGATGGTAGTTTTAAATCTTCTGTCGATAAATTCTATTCGCAAGATGACCTAAAGGAATGGGCTGATAAATTAGGTTCAAAACCTGGCGATTTGATGCTTGTACTTTCTGGCGAAACTAACAAAGTGCGTAAACAACTTAGCGAATTGCGACTAGAGATGGGTAATCGCCTGGAATTGAGAGATCCTGATGTTTTTGCTTCTTTGTGGGTTGTTGATTTTCCTTTGCTGGAATGGGATGAGGACTCAGAGCGTTACCACGCAATGCACCATCCTTTTACCTCACCAAAACCTGAGGATATTGAAATGTTGGACTCTAAACCTGGTGAGGTTCGTGCCAATGCCTACGATCTTGTAATTAATGGAACTGAAATTGGCGGAGGTTCAATTCGTATCCACGATCGCGATCTTCAGAAATTAATGTTTAAACACCTTGGCTTTAGCGAGGAAGAAGCTCAGGAACAGTTTGGCTTTTTATTGAATGCCTTTGAGTTTGGTGCACCTCCACATGGTGGTATTGCCCTTGGTTTCGACCGTTTGGTTGCGCTCTTTGGTGGCTCCGATTCAATTCGTGATTTCATAGCATTTCCTAAAAATAATTCAGGTCGTGATGTAATGATTGATTCTCCTTCGAAAATTGCTACCGAGCAGTTGGATGAGTTGAAACTGATGGTTAAGAAATAGTTGTCATTGTTTTCGAGTTATCAGTTTAATCATCGTTTTTTTGTAAATTTACAAGAGAAATTCACGCATCTCAAAACAATGTGTATATTTGCATAGATTTATGTGTATAAAACTATTGTGATGAGAACAAATATTGTTTTAGATGACGATTTGATGGCCAAAGCCATTGAGTTAAGTAAAGGCAAAACAAAAAAAGACATTGTAAATGAAGCTTTAAGTTTATGGGTAAAGATGAAGAATCAATTAAAAATTCGCGAACTTAGGGGAAAGTTAAGTTGGGAAGGTGACCTAGAACAAATGAGGGTTGATTAATGGTAATTGTTGACACAAGCGTTTGGATTGATTTCTTCAATGGAAAAATAGACAAACAGACCGACAAACTAAACGAATTATTAATCAATGAAGACTTGATTATTGGGGATATAATTCTAGCAGAAATCCTTCAGGGCTTTAAATCTGACAGTGATTTTAATACAGCCAAAAATGTTCTGATCGAATTGCCCTGTTATGCAATATCAAGTAAAGAAATTGCTATAAAAAGTTCAGAAAATTTCAGATTTTTAAGAAAAAAAGGCTTTACTGTTAGAAAAACAGTGGACATGCTTATTGGTACATTTTGTATTGAAAATAACATACCACTTCTTCATAGCGACAGGGATTTTCAGCCAATGCAAAAGCATTTGGGGCTAGTTTGTATCTAGAATAGTTGGTTTCCGGCTAGCAGCGGTATCCTTATGAAAATGAACACAATGTAAACTGATAAATATTTCTTAAAAATCCTAACCGATCATAAAAATCATAATAATCAGTGTCCTATTCCCCGAATAAAATATCTTTGTCCGAAAATCAACGCAAATGCAGTTTCTCTCCACCATTGATTACGTAATTATTGGAATCTTCTTTTTAATTGTTGTTGCCATTGGTTTTGTGGCTTCAAGAACAGCGGGTAAAAATACAACTGAGTTTTTTCTTGGCGGACGTGGAATGCCATGGTGGCTATTGGGAATTTCAATGGTTGCATGTACTTTTTCAGCCGATACGCCAAATCTAGTAACAGGTTTTGTGCGCGAATCAGGAGTTTCAAAAAACTGGGCATGGTGGGCTTTTCTGATTACAGGAATGGTTACCGTTTTTATTTATGCCAAACTTTGGCGGCGTTCAAATGTTCTCACCGATCTTGAGTTTTACGAAGTTCGTTATTCAGGTAAAGCCGCTTCTTTTTTAAGGGGTTTCCGTTCAATTTATCTGGGCTTCTTTTTCAATGTTTTGATTATGGGAAGTGTTACCCTTGCAGCCATAAAAATTGGTGCTGTAATGCTTGGCCTTGAGCCTTGGGAAAGTGTAGTTTATGGTTCTGTAGGAGTTGTGATTTATGCAGGGCTTGGTGGACTAAAGGGAGTAATTTGGGCAGATTTTTTCCAATACGGAATTGCATTATTTGGGGCTGTTTTTGTAGCAGTTGTTACAATTAACCAACCCGAAATAGGTAGCCTCGAGGCATTGTTGAGACATGCAAATGTTGCCGATAAGTTGAGCTTTGTTCCGGACTTTACCGACCCTAAGTTTTATGTTCCCATGCTTATTATTCCCATTGCTGTTCAGTGGTGGGCTGTTTGGTATCCTGGCGCCGAACCTGGTGGCGGCGGTTACATCGCTCAGCGGATGCTTGCTGCCAAAGATGAAAAAAATGCAATTGGGGCAACACTGCTTTTTAATTTTATGCATTATGCCATACGCCCTTGGCCGTGGATAATTGTGGCATTAGGCTCACTAATTATTTATCCCGACCTTGCAAGTATTGGTGCCGAATTTCCAGATATTCCAGAAAACTATTTAAAAGATGATATTGCTTATCCTGTAATGATGACCAAGCTAGGAAAAGGCTGGATTGGACTTGTTGTAGCCTCTATTTTTGCAGCCTATATGTCAACTATTGGTACACACTTAAATTGGGGAGCTTCTTATGTTGTAAACGATTTTTACAAACGTTTCTTAAAACCTGAATCATCCGAAAAGCATCTTGTAATGATGGGCAGGATAATGACAGTGGTTTTAATGATTTTAGCAGGATTGGTTGCCCTTTTCATACTAAATAGCGCCACTCAGGCTTTTAATATTCTCATACTTTCGGGTGCCGGAACTGGGGCAATTTATTTGCTGCGATGGTTTTGGTGGCGTATTAATGCAATGACAGAAATTGTTTCAATGATTTTTGCAACTGTAGCCGCTTTAGTTTTGGTCTTTCTGCCTGAAGGCACTTTCCAAAGTGAAATTTTAGATGAGTTTACAATTAAGCTTTTAATTGCTATTAGCATGACAACGGTGGTTTGGTTGCTTACAACTTTACTAACCAAGCCTGAAGATATGGATGTGCTAGTGAGATTTTACAAACTCACCAGACCGGGTGGGCCGGGATGGAAAAAAGTTGCTGCTATTGCTTTGGAGCGTGGCGAAATTGACGATGATTCAGAAACAGGGGCAGCTTGGGAAATGCCAATTCAGTTGCTGAGTGTTTTTCTGGGAAGTATTGCAATTTATTCCTCACTGTTTGCCATTGGTAGTTTTGTTTATCTCGACTTTGTTTTGGGAAGTATATTTTCTGTAATTGCACTTATTTCTACCTTTATTTTGTTTAAGCAGTTTGGTAAGTTGAGGGCTAATTAAGTTTGTGGAGATGCCTCTAAAATATTTTCAATTACATTTTTCTTGGGCATGAAAAATCAAGACTTACATTTTTGTGGAGGAATAATATATTAAAAAAGACATTTTTGTAGGGGAATAATTTATATTAATTACACTATTTCTGGGGAATAATTGTATATTTGCTACACTTTTCAGGATCAAAGACTATGAAACGATTAAAGTATTCCGAACTTATTAAGTGGAAAAGCAGTCCAAAACGTAAACCATTAATACTGGAAGGTGCACGTCAGGTAGGTAAAACATTTCTAGTAAATCAATTTGCGAAAAACGAATATTCCGATTTGGTTTATTTAAATTTCGAACATAATCCTAACTTAAAATCACTATTTGAAGAAAGTCTGGATCCACATACAATTCTTCGAAATATAAATCTCTTAACTGGAAAAAAAGCAGAAGCAAATAAGAGCCTTATTTTTTTTGATGAAATACAGGTTCTGCCGGTGGTGTTAACTTCTCTTAAGTATTTTTTCGAACAAGCACCGGAATATCACATTATTGCAGCGGGATCATTATTGGGTGTAAGTATTAACAAACAAAACAGTTTCCCTGTTGGTAAGGTAAATTTCATGCGATTGTACCCTATGAACTTTGCCGAGTTTTTACTGGCAAGAGGTAATGAACTTTTACTAAATGAACTAAATAATAAGGATGATTTTTATGCTATTCCAGAAGCATTACACGATAAACTAAACAGGGAATTAAAAACGTATCTTTTTTTAGGTGGCATGCCTGAAGTTGTACAGGATTATGTAAATAATTCTGATATCGTTTCTGCTCGGGAAATACAAAAAGATATATTGATGGCATATCAGCATGACTTTTCAAAATACACTAGCAAATCACAGACAATGAAGACTGCTGAATTTTGGAAATCGGTACCATACCAAATTTCAAAGGAAAATAAAAAATTCAAGTATAAAGATGTCAAAAAAAATGCACGTGCCTCTACATACGAACAAACCATTGAATGGTTGAACAGTGCCGGATTAATAAACATATCTTATAATGTAAGTACTCCCAAAATTCCTTTGTCGGCTTATGCCGATTATTCAAAATTTAAGGTATTTATGTTGGATACAGGCTTGTTGGGAGCGATGTTGGATGTTTCATCGGAAATAATTTTGCAACCAACAGCAATTTTTTCAGAATATAATGGAGCGTTTATCGAAAGTTTTGTTGCTTCTGAGTTAAAAGCAGCAAATAATGAAGCATTGTTCTACTGGACATCAAAAAGCGAAGCAGAGGTTGATTTTATAATGCAATACAGCAACACAATAATACCTTTAGAAGTTAAAAGCGGAATGAGTAGGAAACTAAAGAGTTTAAAAAGTTATACCGACAAATATAGCCCGGATTTGGCAATCAGGATATCTCCAAGAAATTTTAGCAATGCCGATTCATTTGTAAACATTCCACTGTATTCTGTTTTTGCAATTTTTAATTATTTGAAGTTATTTAAATCCAACTAAAAGTATAATGATTACTCCCGAATCTGTTATTTCAACTTATTTCAATACTTCAATTTTATTGAAAATAATACCTTTTGGCAACGGCCACATCCAATCAACCTACAAAGTGGATTTTGAAACAACTTCATTTATCCTTCAAAAAATAAACACAGCAGTTTTTACAAAACCTGAGGTTCTAATCAGCAACCATTTAAAGGTTTTGGAATGCCTTGGGCAAAATCCAAAGTACATTATTCCCCACCTAATAAAAACAAGCACAAACAATTATTTTTGCGCAGACGATGAAGGAGGCTTTTGGCGATTGATGGAATTTGTTCCAAATACTCATTCGTTGGAAACGACTGAAAACCCGAACCAAGCTTACGAGGCAGGCAAGGCTTACGGTTGGTTTGCCAATGCTTTGAAAAAAGTTAAAATCAGTGATTTTGAAGAAGCAATTCCCAGATTCCATTCTTTATCGCTGAGGCTAAAACAGTTTGAGGAAGCAATGAAAAATGATATTGCTTCCAGAAAAGAATCTGTAAAAAATGAGATTGATTTTTTTCTCCAACGAAAAGAGGAACTCCTAAAATTAGAGCAATTAATCGAAAGTGGCAAAATCCCAAAACGCATTGTCCACAACGATACCAAAATTAATAATGTACTTTTTAGGGGAGCAAAAGCAGTTGCAGTAATCGATCTCGACACTACCGGCCCGGGGAGTATTCTGTTCGATTATGGTGATGCGCTTCGAACTATTGCCAACACAGCCAAGGAGGACGAAGAAAAACTGGAAATGGTAAAGTTCGATTTTAATAATTTCAGCAACTTCTCAAAGGGCTACCTTTCAGAAGTTAGTTCTTTTTTAAACAAGGCAGAAAAACAAAACCTCCACCTTGCCCCCTCTTTAATGACCTATATTATTGGTCTTCGGTTTTTGACGGATTTCTTAAATGGCGATGTTTATTTTAAGACAGAAAAAACCTCGCACAATTTAATCAGGTCGAGGGTGCAGCAAAAACTAATTTTAAGTATTGAAGAACAAAATAACAGTATTAAGGAAAGCATCAATTCCTACTTTAAATAGTTTGGTTTTTTCTTAAAAATCTTAAAAATATCCATTCAATTTTACCACTTTAACAGATTGTGTTACTTTTGCAGCGTTTTTTCAAAAGAAAAATATAGAAATATGACGAAGAACCTGGTAATTGTGGAGTCACCTGCAAAGGCTAAAACCATTGAAGGATTTTTAGGAAAAGATTATACCGTTAAGTCGAGTTTTGGACATGTAATGGATTTGAACAAAACTAAGATCAGTGTTGACACTGAGAATGATTTTGAACCTAAATATGAAATAAGTCCCGATAAGAAAAAAGTAGTTAGCGAACTGAAAAAACTTGCTAAAGCTGCCGAAACAGTGTGGTTGGCATCGGATGAGGATCGTGAGGGGGAAGCCATTTCATGGCATTTATACAATGCTCTCGGACTAACTGAAGATAAAGCTAAACGTATTGTTTTTCATGAGATTACAAAAGGTGCAATTACAAATGCAATAAAAAATCCGCGTTCAATCGATAAACACCTTGTTGATGCACAGCAAGCTCGTCGTGTCCTCGACCGTTTGGTAGGTTACGAACTTTCACCATTATTGTGGAGAAAAGTAAAACCGGGTCTTTCAGCAGGTAGAGTACAATCGGTTGCCGTTAGGCTAATTGTTGAAAGGGAAGAAGAAATTAAAAAGTTCAAGAGCACTTCAAACTTTCGCATACGTGGCGAATTTGCTGTTGAAGGTGGTAATGGATCAAAAACAATTACTGCAGATTATCCCATAAGGTTTAAAACTTCAAAAGAAGCAAAGAAATTCCTCGAAAATCATATTAATGCTGATTATTCGATTTCGAATGTAGAAACCAAACCCGGAAAAAGATCGCCGGCTCCTCCTTTTACTACTTCAACCCTTCAGCAGGAAGCATCAAGAAAACTTGGATTTTCGGTGGCTAATACCATGCGTGTTGCGCAAAGACTTTACGAAGCAGGAAGAATAACCTATATGCGTACCGATTCGGTAAACTTATCGAAAACTGCCATCGCAATGGCAAAGGAAGAGATAGTTGAAAAATTTGGCGAAAATTACTCAAAGACACGCAACTTCAGTACTAAGACAAAAGGCGCACAGGAGGCTCACGAAGCCATAAGACCAACATATTTTAATAACGATAGTGTTGATGCTGCCAGCGATGAACAACGTTTGTACAGCCTTATCTGGAAAAGAGCAATTGCTAGCCAAATGAGTGAGGCAAAACTGGAAAAAACTGTTGTAAAAATTGCCTCCACCAAAGCCGATGATAATTTTATGGCTAGTGGCGAAGTAATAAAGTTTGATGGATTTTTAAAGGTTTACATCGAAGGAACAGATGATGAAAATGGAGAACAAGAGGGTGTTTTGCCGGAAGTTAAAAAAGGCGTCAATCTCCAACTGATTGAAATGCGAGGACGTGAAAGATTTACGAAACATTTGCCACGCTACACCGAGGCAAGCCTTGTTAAAAAAATGGAAGAACTTGGAATAGGCCGGCCGTCAACTTATGCTCCAACAATTTCTACTATCCAAAAACGCGAATACGTTATAAAAGAAAGTCGCCCTCCAATAAAGAAGGACATTGAACTTTTAACTTTAAAAAACAAACAAATCACAAGTGAAATTCTTTCTGAAAATATGAATTCAGAAAAGGCCAAACTATTTCCAACTGATATTGGAACTATTGTAAATGAGTTTCTTGTTCAGTATTTTGAAGATATTATGGAATACAGTTTCACGGCAAATGTGGAAAAAGAATTCGATGATATTTCGGAAGGTAACAAGGTGTGGAACCAAATGATTAAAGATTTTTATGGACCCTTTCACACCAAAGTGGAAACTACACAGGAAACTGCCGGCAAGTTTAGTGGCGAACGTTTGCTTGGTGTTGATCCCGAATCGGGGAAAAATGTTTTTGTGAAAGTAGGTCGTTATGGTCCATTGGCACAAATTGGTGATACCGAATCGGAGGAAAAACCAAAGTTTGCTGGATTGAGAAAAACTCAGAGTCTGCAAACAATTACTTTGGAAGAAGCGCTAAAACTGTTTGATTTTCCACGTGCACTTGGTTCTTACGAAGACAAGGATGTAACCGTTGCTATTGGTCGTTTTGGTCCTTACGTAAAGCACGACAATAAATTTGTTTCCATAAAAAAGGAAGACGATCCTGTATCTATAAATTTGGAACGCTGTATTGAATTAATTGAAGCCAAGCGTAAAGCCGATAAAGAAAAAACTATCAATATTTTCGATGATGGCAATGTTCAGGTACTGAATGGCCGTTACGGGGCATTTTTAAAAATTGGTAAACAGAACTTCAAAATTCCGAAAGACCTTAAAGCAGAAGACCTTACACTGGAAGACTGTATCAAAATTTCGGAAGACCCGAAGAATATGCCTAAGAAGAAATTTGCAAGAAAGAAAAAATAGTTATTAGAGTTCTGGGTTTAGTGTTTTATGCTTTAGGCCCAGTTTTATTTTGTGCAACCAACTTTCAACTCTTAACTTTCTACTTCTTAATATCCCTTTCAATAATTTTACTATTTTAGTCATCCAAAAAAAACCGTGTTTTAAGTGGATGTAAGCATATATTTTGAAACTGTTTCAAGCGATTTTTCAAGCATTGATGAAGAAGTTAGCAGGCTGAGAATTAGTAATATTACTCAGGTTTATACAAATGAATCAAACTTTCCTGAACTTGAGAATGTTAAACTTGCCATTATTGGTATAAACGAGGAGAGAGGTTCTTTAGAGAATAGGGGCTGCGCTGATGCCCCCGATGAGGTAAGGAATTACTTTTATAAACTTTTTGCTCACTGGAACCATCTTGAAATTGCTGATTTGGGCAATATTAGAAATGGTAATTCCATCGACGATACTTACTATGCGGTTAGAGAAGTTGTATCGGAATTGCTTAACCAAAATATCGTCCCAATAATTATTGGAGGAAGTCAGGATCTTACTTACGCTAATTATCTTGCTTATGAAAATATTGGAAGGGTAATAAATATTGCATCGGTTGATCCAATGTACGATTTGGGTCATGATGAGCACGAACTAAACGCCAGATCGTGGTTAAGCAGGATAATACTTCATCAACCCAATTTCCTATTCAACTTTACAAATATTGGTTATCAAACTTATTTTGTGGATCAGGATTCGCTGGTGCTGATGAAAAACCTTTATTTTGATGTTAACAGATTGGGAAATGTAAGGGCAGACCTTGAAGAAAGTGAACCCATGATTAGAAATGCCGACATTGTTAGTATCGATATTTCTGCAATACGAGCCGCCGATGCTCCCGCAGGAAAATATGCCGGACCCAATGGTTTTACGGGAGAAGAGGCTTGTCGTATCTGTCGCTATGCCGGAATGAGCGACAAACTAAGTAGTATTGGATTTTATGAAATGAATCCACTTTTAGACATTGAAGGTCGCTCAGCACAGCTTGTAGCGCAAATGATGTGGTATTTTATTGATGGTTTTGTAAATCGTAAAGGCGATTTTCCGGAAACGGATAGAGATAATTATGTTAGATATATTGTGCATATTGAAGATTCGTATGATGATTTAATCTTCCTTAAAAGCAAAAAGTCAGATAGATGGTGGATTGATATGAGTGCCTATGGTAAATTGAGCAAAAAGTATATTAAACATCAATTTGTACCTTGTTCTTACCTTGACTACCAACAAGCATTAAAAAATGAAATTCCTGATCGTTGGTGGAAGGTACAGCAAAAATTGATGTAAGGATTTGAGTTGAGTGCCTGAAGTTCATTATTCTTTTATCTTTTATCTTGATTCTTTTATCTTGATTCTTGTCTAACCTTTTCGTTCGGGATTATCCTTTAAAAAACTTTTCCAGTTGCTGTACGATTTTCCTTGTGAAGTATTATCACCCTGAAAATAATGACAAACTGCTGCCGCTAACCCATCCGTTGCATCCAGATATTTAGGTTCTGTTTCAAAATGAACAAGATTTTTCAGCATTCCTGCTACCTGTTCTTTTGAGGCATTTCCATTTCCGGTAATTGACTGTTTAATTTTTTTTGGGGAATATTCAAAAATGGGAAGGTCTTTGTAAAGTCCGGCTGCCATGGCCACACCTTGTGCTCGCCCCAGTTTCAACATCGACTGTACATTTTTCCCAAAGAATGGTGCCTCCAAAGACATTTCGTCGGGATGGTATTCCTCTATTAGGGCAAGAGTCCTTTCGAATATTTTTTTTAACTTTAGGGCATGGCTGTCATATTTCCCTAGGTTAATAATTCCCATGGTGATGAGGCTAATTTTCTTACCTTTTTGGAGTATTAACCCATAACCCATTATATTTGTACCCGGGTCAATTCCTAATATTATTCGTTCGTTGGCCAAATGCTTTTTTTTAATGAAGACAAAATTACATAAAACATACAATCTGATAATAAGAATCTTTATTGTTGTAATGACATTTGGCTTCTTGTACAACGAAATCTTCCGCAAAAAGGATTTGAGTTCTATTATTAATTATTATCCTGAGATATCGGAGAGTCAAGGGTTTATGCTGACTCTTGTGTTTGTTTTTTTTCTTTTAATTATTAATTATCTGCTTGAAGCTGTTAAATGGCGTTTTTTTATCTCACCACTTGAAAAAATTAATATATGGGTTTCGTTTAAAGCAGTGCTTACCGGTGTTTCTGTAAGTATGTTTATGCCAAACCGTGTTGGCGATTATCTGGGAAGAGTGTTTGTCCTTAAAACTGCCGATCGTATTCAGGCAGTTATTTCAACAATAGTTGGAAGTATGAGCCAGTTGATTACAACCATTTTGTTTGGTTCAGTTGCGCTGCTAATAGCAGGTCCAAAATATTTGGATTTGAATGAGCAGATTAATGTGTGGATTTATTCGGGATTGTGGGCTGTGGTAATTATAGGAGATTTTACAATCGTTTTTTTCTATCTTAATTTTGGTGCTTTCTCTGCTGTGATAAAACGGATTAGCGGAAGAGGCTATAAAAAAATTAAAAAGTATGCTCAGGTTTTTTCCTTTTATAAATCAACCGACATGTTGTTTGTGTTGATAATTTCCATTTTACGGTATTTGGTTTTTTCATTTCAGTTTTTTTTGCTCTTATTTCTTTTCAAAGTGGAAATTGGATATTTTGATGCAATGGTGCTGATAAGTCTTGTGTATTTGGCAATGGCAATTATTCCAACAATTGCACTTACCGAAATAGGGGTTAGGGGCTCAGTCAGTATTTTTATTTTTAGTTATTTTTTCAGTTTATCTGGAAATATTAGTGCAAATCAGGAACTTGGTGTAGCATCTGCGTCAACAGTTTTATGGCTTTTTAATTTAGTGATCCCTGCTTTTATTGGAGCAATATTTGTTTTTAGTTTAAAGTTTTTCAGAAAAAATACTGCTAATGGAAAACTGGATTAGGATATGGATGTTATTGCTCGAAGTATCGGCATTTGCCTATTTATTGGTGATGCTGATAATTAGTTTGGGTTGGTATTTTAGCAAGGTTTTTATTCCTAAACCTTTTTCGGGATTATTAAAAGTATCAGTAGTAATTGCTGTTAGAAACGAAGCAAATAATATTCTTCATTTATTATTTTCGCTAGCAAAGCAGAATTATCCCAGTAAATTATTTGAAGTGATTATTGTTGATGATAATTCTGAAGATGCAATCATTGAGATAATTGAAAAGTTTAAAAATGAAAACCCTGACCTTAATCTAAGCATTATCCATTCGCAGGGAGTGGGGAAGAAAGAAGCACTTAAGCGTGGCTTTGAAGTAAGCAATAATGAAATAATTATTACTACTGATGGCGATTGCCTGGTTGACCCCGATTGGATTAAAAATTATGTTTCCTTTTTTGAGAATAGTGAATCTCAAATGTTGTTTGGATCTGTGTTTTATACCAACACTAAAAATCTACTTCAAAAAATATTTACCCTTGAGTTTTCAACTTTAGTTGCATCGGGAGCGGGTAGTGCAGGAGCAGGCTTGCCACTTATGGGTAATGGCGCAAATTTGGCATTTAGGAAAGCAGCCTTTGAAAAGGTTAAGGAGAGATTATCAGGAAGTAAATTTGCTTCGGGAGACGATGTTTTTCTTATGCATTCAATTGCTGCATATTATGGCAAAAATTCGGTTAAGTTTATAAAAAACAAACAGAGTATTGTTACAACTTCTGCGCCCGATAGACTTGGTAAGTTTGTAAATCAGCGTATTAGGTGGGGCTCGAAGGCAAAAGCCTACAAAAGTATTTGGGCATTAACAGTTTCGCTGGTTGTGCTTCTGTTTAATGTTCTTTTAGGGTTTACGGCTTTTTTGTCTTTTTTTAAAATATGGTTTTTAGCAGTATTTGCACTGTTTGTTATTCTTAAATTCCTTATCGACTTTCCTCTCAGTAATAGTTTTTTGAGGTTTTATAATCAAAGGGTTTCAGCACTAATGCTCTTCCCATTGGAATTTGTTTATCCCTTTTACATTTTACTAACAGCACTGTTTTCAATCTTTATTCCATACCAATGGAAGGGGAGGAAGAAGATAAAATAATTGAGGCTAGTTTTAAATCATTGGGATTTGTGATTTTAATATTCTCAATATTCCCTTCAGTTATGCCAATAATTTGACCATGTTTTTCTGCTACCGAAGCATCATCTGTAAATAATTCGTTATAATCTTGTTGGTAGGCTTCTTTTATTAATTCCGAATTAAAAACCTGAGGAGTTTGGACTAGTCTAAGGTTTTTTCTATTTATGGATTTACTGGCAACACCTGTCTTTTCTCTTACCGATTCACTTAGATTTATTAGTGGAATAGCACTCTCGATTCTTGTGGCAGTGGCGAAACAACTTTTGATGGTATTTGAACTTGCCATTGGTCTTGCTGCATCGTGAATAGCAACTAATACATTATCGGGTATAAACTTTAATCCTGCCTTAATTGAGTGAAAGCGGGTTGATCCCCCAAATACAATTTTGCAATGTGAAAATTCTGGGTAATACTTAATGATTTCATTCCAATAGGCCTGGTGCTCCTTTGAAATTACTACAACTATGTTTTTCGTTTCCACAAAAGGTTTAAAAATCCCTAATGTCCAAACAATAATTGGCTTTCCATTAATTTCAAGGTATTGCTTTGGGGTTTCATTATCCATCCTTGAACCACATCCTCCAGCAGCAATTATCAGATATTTATCTTTAGTGCTCATAAAAAAGTAAAAATAAAAAAAGCCTGTCAGAAATCCAACAGGCTAGTATTTTTTATTTACAAATACTAAATATAATTGTTTAGAAACTAATATTTAGGTCAAAATGTTCGAGTTTGAGACCGGCGTAGTCTAGAAAATTGAGAGTCCGCCTAAGGCGCGGATGACTATTAGACAAGCATAACGAAGAAATCGGACATTATGATTAATTATTAAATGATTAGCATTGCATCACCGTAAGTAAAGAATTTATATTTTTCCTTAACAGCCTCTTTATAAACATCAAAAAGGAAGTCGTATCCAATAAATGCCGAAATCATCATCATCATTGGCGACATCGGAAGGTGGAAGTTAGTAATCATAGCATCGGCATATTTAAATTCATAAGGAGGAAAAATAAATTTATTTGACCACCCTTTATAAGGTTTAACCCTCCCCGTAATTGAAACTGCTGTTTCTAATGCTTTCATACTAGTAGTCCCTACAGCAATAATTTTGTGTTTACCTGCTTTTGCCTTATTCATTCTGTCGGCAGTAGGTAGATCAAGAATCATTTCTTCAGAGTCAACTTTATGCTTTGTAAGATCTTCAACGTCAATCGTCCTGAAATTTCCTAGGCCTGTGTGCAGGGTTAGTTCAGCAAAATCAATACCTTTAATTTCAAGTCGTTTCATCAGTTCCCTCGAAAAGTGCATTCCTGCAGTAGGAGCCGCAATTGCACCTTCGTGTTTTGCATAAATGGTTTGGTATCGCTCTTCATCTTCAGGAAGTATTTCCCTGTCGTGAACTTTCGGCAATGGAGTTTCTCCCAGCGACTGAAGTGTCTTTTTGAATTCTTCGTAAGGGCCATCAAAAAGAAACCTTAAAGTTCTCCCACGCGAAGTGGTATTATCGATAACTTCAGCAACAAGAGCCTCATCTTCACCAAAATAAAGTTTATTCCCAATTCTGATTTTTCTTGCAGGATCAACCATTACGTCCCAAAGTCGGCTTTCACGATTAAGTTCCCTTAAAAGAAAAACCTCAATTTTAGCACCTGTTTTTTCCTTTTCGCCATACAAACGGGCTGGAAAAACCTTAGTATTGTTGAGTACAAAAACATCACCATCATTAAAATAATCAATAATGTCCTTAAAAGTTTTGTGCTCAATGGTTTTCTCTTTGCGGTTTACTACCATTAGCCTCGATTCGTCCCTGTTTTGTGGAGGATGAGCAGCAATAAGTTCTTTGGGCAATTCAAATTTAAATTGAGATAATTTCATAAAAGACTGTGATTTTATTATTTAGAAACCTAAGATTATGTTTTGTATTCGTGATCTATTTTTGGTTTCGCTTGACATACAATTATTTAAAGGGCGGCAAAGATACAAAAAATTGAGGTCTTTGTCAAGTGTTAATTTATTAAAATGTGACTTGCTGTTTTTTTTAACTTTTCATGGTTTTCAATTTGAATTAATTAGCGAACTTCAAACTAAAATTCCTAATAGTTGTTGTACAAAAGAACAATAAAAAACCTAACAGTTTTCTGATTGACACTTGCTGTTAAAGGCTTCACAAAAATACCTATGTTTTGGTATTTGATGGCATTATTACAACAAATAGTTTTGTCGAAAAATTAATAGTTACAGATATGAAGGCAAGAATTGCAATTATGCTATTAATATTAATAGCGATATTTTCGACAGAGTCAATTTCACAAATTACTAATTATGACACATTTACTAATTCGGCAGGTAAATTATTGGAAAGTGACAGAAAACTAAGCATAGGTGGATATGGTCAAATTGACTACAATCAACCATTTGGAAATGGACAAAACTATAACGGCAAGTTGGATGTGCACCGTTTGGTTTTGCTTTTTGGTTATAGGTTTAGCAATAAGTTATCATTTGTTACCGAAATAGAATTTGAGCATGTGAAAGAAGTGTATGTTGAACAGGCTTTTATTAATTATTCATTTAATAATTATCTGAACTTCCGTGCCGGTTTAATGTTAATTCCCATGGGAATAATAAATGAATATCACGAACCAACTACTTTTCATGGAGTTGAAAGACCATTAATCGATAAATATATTTCACCAACTACTTGGAGAGAATTAGGTTTTGGTTTTACTGGATCAATCCCTGAGATATCAGTTAAATATCAACTTTATCTTGTTAATGGTTTTGCCAGTTATAATGATGGAGATGCCTTACTTTCAGGAAGTAACGGTTTAAGAAAAGGTCGTCAAAAAGGGGCAAAGTCATTTATTAACTCTCCTAATATGACCTCTAAAATTGAGTATTATGGAATCTTAGGAATAAACCTTGGCCTTTCAGGATATTTTGGTAAAACACAATCGTCACTTTACAATGGGATAAGTAAAAATGATGTCACTGAAAATATGATTGCTGACTCTTCAGTAATTGGTACATCGATGATTGGTGTAGATGCCCGTTATCGTAGGAAAGGTTTTGAAATAAGAGGCCAGTTTTATTATGTCTCAAATTCAAACACACTGGAATACAACACATTTACAGCAAGTGATAATACACTTAACGATTTTGGCAAAACAATGTATGGCTACTATGCAGAAGTTTCTTATGATGTTTTCAGACTTGTCGACAAGTTTAATTCGCAGTTAATGCCATTTGTAAGATATTCCAATTACGACACACAAAGTTCAGTTGCAAAAGATTTGACAAAAAATGAGACTTTTCAAAAAACGGTAATTACCACAGGACTTAATTGGAAAATTCATCATGGAGTAGTTCTGAAATCTGATTTTCAATTTATTAAAAGTAAACTTGATGATCACTACAATAAAACATTCAATGCGGGTATTGCATTGTGGTTTTAGAATCCTGAAATTATGAGAAGAATAATTATACTTTTTATATTATTTGTTCCACTTTGGATACTTCAATCTGCATTTATTCTTAATGATGACATTTCTTTTCCTGATAGGAAAATTCATCGAGCAATTAAAAAGATATTGAAATTAGACAGTGTTGAAATAATGCAATTTGATGATACAGTTCAACCACTTACGGGAAGTTTTTATTATTTGAAAAGTAAAAATGTATTACAAGCGTATTTATATGTTGGAAGAGTAAATTCGTGCAGGTCGGGAGGATGCGCAATAAATCAAAATGATATTAATTTGTCCTATGAGTTTTTCGATTACTTTATTATTACAGATACTATTGCAAGCATTAAAACAGTGCAAATATTTAATTATCAGGCTACCCAGGGACATGAGGTTATGAGCATAGGTTGGCTAAGGCAGTTTGTTGGATATAAAGGTAGCCAGGAATTAAGATATGGAAAAGAAATTGAGGCCATATCAGGGGCTACAGTTTCTGCTAAGGCTTTGAACGTAGATTTACAATCTGTTATTAAGTTATTAAATGAAAATCCATATTAAAAACTAAGTGTGCTAGATTTTTGTAAATTGGCAATAAAAAAATCATGACAATCACGCATTCAATATCAAAGTTACTTTCCAGTTTTTTTAATGAAAATATTGATGTGCTGTCACAAAATCACATTGGAGGTGGCTCAATAAACTCTGCCTTAAAAGTAGAAACCAACAAAGGCATTTTCTTTGTTAAGCATAACTCAAAGCATTTGTATCCGGCAATGTTTGAAAAAGAAGCATTGGGATTGAAGTTGCTCCATGAATCGGATGCCATTGAGGTTCCTGAGGTAATTACATTTGATAATGTTGGCGATGATTCATTTTTAGTTTTAAAATTTATTAAAAGTGGAAATAAACCTACCGATTTCTGGGATCTATTTGCAAAAAACCTTGCCGCATTGCATAAAAACACCAATAAAAATTTTGGTTTCAATCACGATAATTATATTGGTTCGTTAAAGCAGTTTAACGATTGGGAAAATACATGGTCTGATTTTTTCAGGGAGCAGCGACTTGATGTTCAGTTAAAAATGGCCCATGATTCAGCATTGCTCAACAGTAGTATTGTGTCGGCTTTTGAAAGGTTTTACAAACGGATTGATGATATATTTCCAAATGAACAACCCTCACTTGTTCATGGCGATTTATGGGGTGGAAATTTTATGGTTGGAGAAAAGGGGGAACCAATTATTATCGATCCGGCAGTTTACT
>JAOZNY010000168.1 GCA_029933565.1 Bacteroidales bacterium | reverse complement strand
AATTAAAACGATTTGTGTTGCGGTTTCGAAATGACAAAAAAATGAAAAGTGTTTTGTTTTTTAACACGCATCATTTTTGACTGAATATTTGTAGTACTGATAATCTAAAAATCCAACTCCATCTGAGTATCATCATCATCTTCCTCTTCTTGATCAGGGTGGTCAGACTTAATATTTTCAGTTATATCTGGAATAGGTTTAGTTACTTCCTCAGGCCTATTTCCCTTACTTACAACTTCTTCCTCAGTTGAAATGCTCTCAACTATAGCATCTGCATCCTCATTTTCTTTTTCCTGAGTCTTTTCAACTTCAGGCTCTTCGTAAGGTAATGGTTCGAGAAACTTGATTTTTTTGATGTCTTTATTTGAAAGTCGTTTGCCTTTTGCCTTATAGCCTTTAACACCAATAAAATCAGCAAGTGGAATAACTTCAGTTTCAATGTCATTTCCTGTTGTCGATTTTATATCGAACTGTAAAACTGGCAAATAGTCAAGTGTATACATTTCTAGTTTTGAGCCTTTGCTTTCACCACTAAACATAAATTTCCTGTTAGTATGAGTTAGTTCAGGAATGTCAAATCGTTTTACATAATGTTTTTTCAACTCACCATCAAAATAAATGGCTGTAACAATTCTATTTGGGTTGTGTTTCTCAATGTGGATAAGGTCGTCGTCGAAATGAGTTGAGAGATCGAAGCCGGAGAGTTTGAACTCGCCTGCTGACATTATTGTAAGAATTTTATCGTCACCCTTAAAGGCTCCAATGTATTTTCCCCTTTCATCAGTGTTAATCCTCCTAACTGTATCGTCATACCAAATATTAATGGCACCTAATGTGGAAATACCCTCTTCCTTTTGGAGAATATTTTTTATGGCATGCTTTGTAAGAATGTTGCCTTTTGCATTTCGTCCTTTAATGGCAAGTTCGCTAAAACTAAAGTCAAAAGTAGTTTTCTTTAATCGCTGTTTTGGTCGCAGGTTTACTTTTATTACTTCTGCCTCTCCGTTGGGGTTTGCAGTAAAATAAATTACTCTTGTACCTTCACTTCCTTTGGTGAGATCGTATTCTTTGTCGCGTGTAATGCTGGTTACATTAAAGCGTTTTACATAATAACTTCCTCGTTTACCATCACGGTAAATCATATTATAAATTGTGCGGTTGTCGTTTTTGTCGAATACTTCAATATGAAGCACATCTTTGCCAACAAACACCTTTGGACTTACTTTGGTTACTATAAATGTACCGTCTTTTCTGAAAACGATAATGTCATCAATATCAGAACACTCTGAAATATATTCATCTTTTTTGAGTGATGTTCCGGCAAAGCCTTCATCACGGTTTACATAAAGTTTTTGATTGGCAACAGCCACAGCAGCTGCTTCAATTGTATCGAAATTACGAAGTTCAGTTTTCCGTTCAAAATTTTTACCGTACTTCTTTTTTATCTGTTTGTAGTAGTTTATTGAATAATCAATAAGGTGTTCAAGATGGTTTTTAACCTCTTCCATTTCATCTTCCACACCTTTAATATATTCATCGGCCTTAAAAGCATTGTGTTTTGAAATCCTCTTAATTTTAATCTCGGTTAGCCTTACAATATCGTCTTTGGTAACTTTCCGTCTAAGGAGTTTTTTAAAAGGCTTAAGACCTTTGTCGATAGTTTCAATTACACACTCCCAAGTTTCGCAATTCTCAATCTTAAGGTAAATCCTGTTTTCAATAAATATTTTCTCCAATGATGAGTTATGCCAGTTGTCTTCAAGTTCATTCAATCGAATATCAAGTTCACGCTTAAGGAGGTAAACAGTGTGCTTGGTATTGTGCTTGAGTATGTCGGATATAGGAGCAAAAACTGGTCTTTCATCTTGAATTACACAAGAGTTTGGCGAAATAGAGACCTCACAATTTGTAAAGGCATAAAGAGCATCAATTGTTTGATCGGGTGAAACATTGGCTGCCAAATGGATTTGTATTTCAACATGTTCGGCAGTGTTATCGTCAATTTTTTTAATCTTTATTTTACCTTTATTGTTTGCCGAAACAATTGTGTCGATTAGGGAGCCTGTAGTTGTGGTAAAAGGTATCTCAGTAATGGCTAGTGTTTTTTTGTCGATTTGTTTAATCCTTGCCCTAACCCTTACTTTGCCACCTCGTAGTCCATTATTATATCTTGAAACATCGGCCATACCTCCGGAGTTAAAATCTGGATAGAGTACAAATTCTTTTCCCTGAAGGTGATTTATGGAAGCATCAATGAGTTCGTTGAAATTGTGAGGCAGAATTTTAGAAGCCAGTCCTACTGCAATACCTTCCACGCCCTGAGTAAGCAACAATGGGAATTTAACAGGTAGTGTAATGGGTTCTTTATTTCTTCCGTCGTAAGATGCTTTCCAGTCTGTGGTTTTAGGATTGAAAACAATTTCTTTGGCAAATTTTGAGAGTCTGGCCTCAATATAACGAGGTGCCGCCGATCGGTCTCCGGTTAAAGTGTTTCCCCAGTTACCCTGAGTTTCTATCAGAAGTTCCTTTTGTCCTAACTGCACAAGGGCATCGCCAATTGATGCATCGCCATGTGGGTGAAATTGCATAGTATGGCCAATTATGTTTGCCACCTTGTTAAAACGCCCGTCATCCATTCGGTTCATGGAATGAAGGATACGCCTTTGAACAGGCTTTAGACCGTCATTTATTTCGGGCACAGCCCTTTCTAGAATTACATAGGAAGCATAATCCAAAAACCAGTTTTCGTACATCCCGCTAAGGTGTACCGCCCTGTTTCCTAAATCACTCTTTTCAATGTTATCTTCCTTTTGATCTTGTAATTCTTCGTTCTCACTCATGCTTTATTCCACTCTTTTTTCTGTAATTATTTTGTTTTATTTACTTATTTATTCCTTTTCAACTTTAAACTTTATAAACTTTCAACTTTACAAACTTTCAACTCATTACCAAAATCTCAAAACAACAATTTCGGCTAGTAAAAATGAAAGTGCGAATATAATAAATACGAGCCATAACTGGCTTTCATTTTCCAGACTGTTGATAATTTCTTGTTGTGACCCATTCTGTAAATTTACTATCTGATAATACTTCAGACTGCTTACTTTAAGTTCTGTTTCCAGCGATGTTGCTGTAAAAAACTCCATTACCGATTCTTTCCTATTGTAATTTAATGCCAGTTGGGCGTAAAGTTTTCCCAATCTGTTTAGTTGATAAATTCCTGCATCTATCATGTCTTCAGGAATAGAAACTATAAGTTCATTTCCACTTAGATGTTGAAGAGGTATAAAACCTTGTTCTTCGCCTGATTTTTTGAGGTCGAAAACTAAATCCTGATTAACAGTCAAAGGATCTGAAATTTCTACTGCTATTTCTTTATCTTCACCAATTGTGTAAAATAGGGTTTGAGAGCCTTTGCCATCAATTGCAACACCATACATTAATGGAATAAACAAAGGGTGAGTTGAAAGGTTGCTGAAGTTGGGGCTCAAAGGCACTGTAGTTAAGAAAACAATACCATTACCAAATTCTTTCTTTACTAAAAAAGCATCACCATTTAAAAGGTCGATAACTGTTTCCAATTTGTTGGTATAGTTATTTTTAAGACTGAATTTTTTGTAAACTACAGGTAAATCAGCATTTCCCGGAATTTTATCAATGGCATTGCTAAAAATGCTGTTAATTAACTTTATGCCTTTTACTCTGGTTTCAGTTTCTGTTGGGCCACTAATACTACCTGAATTAAATTGTTTTAACAGTTTATTTATGTCCTCAAGATTATCATCTTCAGGTGGAAATATCATTAGTTTACCACCATTCTCCGTAAAAGTTTTTATTTGACTGATAAGTCCGCTCGAGATTTCTGAAATTCCGTTAAGAATTATTAATTGATTGTCGTTCAGTTGTTGATAGTCGATGGATTTGTAGTTTTGCTGCTTAAGATTAAAAACGCTGTCGCTGGAATAAAATGCCTTTAAATATTTGTCGTTCTCTGTAGGGTTGATGGCAAGCACATTGATTTTTTTGTCAACGAAAAACGAAAAATAGAGTTGATCATCGAAGGTAATGGGGTAATCTTCAATTTCTAAATATGCCGATTTCCAGCCATAGTCACCGGCATTAAACTGCATTTTAACAGTCTTTTGGCTATTAGCCTGAAGGTCAACTGTTGAAATGGATTTGTTTTGCCCGTTAATGAATAATTTCAGGGCTGCTTTTTCGTATGCCTGAGGCGAAATATTTTTAAGCCTTACAAAAAGATTTGTAATCTTTCCAGGTAACACTAAGGGGTCTTCTATCCAGCAACTGTCTATTAAAATATTTCTAGTATCCTGATGAGGTAGTAACACAAATTTCCAGTTTATTAAACTGTCGGCAGGAAAATCAAGAATGTTAAGTGATGATTTCTGAAAATCGGAAAAAATATAAGCATTCAAACCATAATCCGGATGTTTAGATTTAAGCCTTATAAAATCATAGAGTATTGAGGCAGTAGTTTTATGCGATGCACTAATAGTTAAATTGTCAACATTGCTAAGGGCTTCGTCTTTATTAAAGGGGCGAAGAGGAATATTACCGGTATTGCTCAAAACAACAAATCTAGCATCTCTTGCCGACTGTTTTATTATTTCGCGTGCTGCTGCCACGGCATGGTCAAAAAGCCTTCCATTACGGTCGCCTGCCTCCATACTAAACGAATTGTCGAGGTAAATACCAATTATGTTTTGCTCCGACTTTAGTGTCTTCGTTTCCTTGTTGAAATTAGGACCTGCAAAAGCAATTACCAGTGCTGCTATTGCCAGCATCCTTAAAATCATCACAATTAAATGCTTGAGGCGGCTTTGTTTTTTTGTTTCAAAACTAATATCCTTAAGCAGGGCAACATTGCTGAAATAGAATTTTTTATAGCGCCTAAAATTAAATAAGTGTACTATCAGTGGGATTAGCACTGCCAGTAGTCCGTACAATATTTCAGGATGGGTAAAATTCATTTATAATTATTTTTTGAATCCGATATTTATCGGGTGCCAAAAGTAAGAAAAGGGTTTTAACCAATATTGCTTGTTGAGGTAAAAGTATTAACAGGGTGTGGTTTGCTAAATAATTGTGTGCCTAGTTTTATCTTTTTTATATTCTCATCCTAAGTTTTTGTAGAGAGGATGCCATTTAAAGTCTATTTTACTTCTTCGAGATATTGAAAATTCAGTATTCTACATTCAACTATTACTTATTTCAAAAATGCGAATAGCCTTTAATATCTTTATAAAGTTTTAGTGCATAAAGATCAGTCATGCCGGAAATAAAATCCAAAACCGATTGAAGTTTTGTGTAAATATTGTTGTCCGAGACTTGGTATTGTAGTGGAATTAATGAAATAAGTTTTCTGGAATAATCTGAGTCTGGTTCAAGTACTGCCTTCACAAATTCATCCATTAAGGAACCTAAAATATTATAGCCTGCCAGTTCGATGGAAATAACATCGGTATTTTGGTATATTTTTTTTACTGATATTTTTGAAACAGTTTTCATGGCTTCAGCCGATTTGCTGTTCAGGTTTTTTATGAGCGACTGCTGGAAACTGCCTTCAAGTATTTTGTCGTGCTTTTGCATAAAAACATCTACAGTTTCCTTTAACAGTTTTCCAACTACCGAAGCCCTCAAAAAAGCAATTCTTTCATTAGTATCCGTAATTTCGTTGTAAACACTTGTCTTTATTTCAAAAAATACTTTGTCTTCTTTTTTATTGAAGAAACTAAGGAATAGGTTTTCTGTTTCCTCAACACTTAAAATGCCAAGTTTCATTGCATCTTCCAAATCCATCAACTGGTATGCTATGTCGTCAGCCGCCTCAACTAAAAACACAAGTGGGTGGCGTGCAAAATGCCCTTTTTCTTTGTCGAGTTCTTTAATTCCCAACTCATCTGCAATCAGTTTGTAGTTGTCAAAATCAGAATTAAAGAAACCATATTTTTTCTTCTCAGGAAATGCCGATGAAGGAAAAGGATATTTAACAAGTGCGGCAATTGTAGAATAAGTTAGTGCAAAGCCACCCTTTCGTTTTCCCTTAAACTGATGGGTTAATATTCTAAAAGCATTTGCATTGCCTTCAAAATGCTGAAGGTCGTGCCACTGGGCATTGTTAACTTGGTTTTTTAAGACCGAACCTTTACCATCAATAAAATATTTTGAGATGGACAGTTCCCCAGAATGTCCAAAAGGAGGATTGCCTAAGTCGTGTGCCAGACAGGCTGTTGAAACAATTGTCCCAATTTGGTCAATTAACTGGCCGTTGATACTTTTATTGTTTTTAAGTTCGAGAGCCACCATTTCACCCAGCGACCTACCAATGCTTGCAACTTCGAGGCTGTGCGTAAGCCTGTTGTGAACAAAAACACTTCCCGGTAAGGGGAATACCTGTGTTTTATTTTGTAACCGTCGAAATGCCGAAGAGAAAATCAAGCGGTCGTAATCACGCTGAAACTCAGTTCGTACCAATTCAGGACTAATGTTTTTTCTATTTTTTGAGCCAAGGCGCTTGGCACTGATAAGTGTGTTCCAATCCATGAAGCGAAAGTACGGGAATAAGTTGAGA
>JAOZNY010000167.1 GCA_029933565.1 Bacteroidales bacterium | reverse complement strand
GCATGAAATATTACTGATGCCATTCTGCTTTTATGAAATTCATTAGGGCCATAAACATTAAAAAACTTCAATCCAGCCCAAAATGGGGGTTGCTCATCCTGCTGCAAAGCCCACTTATCAAAATCATTCTTCGAATCGCCATAAGGGTTAAGCGGCTTAAGTTTCTCCACAATTTCATGATTGTCGTCGTAGCCAAATTCACCCATACCATAAGTTGCTGCCGAAGATGCGTATATAATAGGTGTATTATTAATTGTACATCGTAGCCAAAGTTGTTTTGAATAATTCAAATTTAAAACATCAAAAATATCTTTGTTGAATTCTGTTGTATCAGTACGTGCACCAATGTGAAGTACAAATTCCACTTTGTCATTGTTTTTATCAAACCACTTAAACAAATCATCGCGGTGAATTATTTCTTCAAATTTTTTACCCTTTAGATTTTTGCTTTTTTCTTCGCTACTAAAATCATCGGATAAAACCAAGTTAGTAAAGCCAAGTGAATTTAGTTTTCCAACCATAACACTGCCTATAAATCCAGCAGCACCTGTTACTATTATCATTATATCTTCTTTTTTGCAAAAATAGGAAATTATTTTTTAGATATTTCTTGGTAGATTAAATATCTTTTGTATCTTTGCACCCGCTTTTGAGCAGAGATTCACTTAAAACTGCTGAAAAACACAGAGTTATAGGGACCTGATAAGGTAAAACGTTAGAGGTTCCGGGAGCAATTCAAAATTAGAAAATATGAATTGTGAAGTTTAAAAGACCGACCCGGCAACCCCACCTTTGAAGATTCCAAAAAAAATATAAAATTAATTGAGGTTCAATTAAAATATTTTATACTTTTGCGCCTCCAAAAAAAGGAGAAGCATAGTTTAAAAAATTATAAAGCAATATGCCTACAATACAACAATTAGTAAGAAAAGGTCGTAAGAAGCTGGTAGAAACCAGTAACTCGAAAGCACTTGATGCATGTCCACAACGTCGTGGTGTATGCGTTAGGGTTTACACAACCACTCCTAAGAAACCTAACTCAGCAATGCGTAAAGTTGCAAGGGTTAGATTAACTAATGGAAAAGAGGTTAATGCCTACATTCCTGGCGAAGGTCACAACCTGCAGGAGCACTCAATCGTAATGATTCGCGGTGGTCGTGTTAAAGACTTACCAGGTGTTAGGTATCACATTATTAGAGGAGCTCTTGACACTTCAGGTGTTGAAGGCCGTACTCAAAGAAGATCTAAATACGGAACTAAGCGTCCTAAGAAGAAATAATATAAGTAAAGAAAATAATCTTTTATATATAAAGAGATGAGAAAAGCGAAACCAAAAAAACGAATAATACTTCCTGATCCAAAGTTTAATGATGTATTGGTTACAAAGTTTGTAAACAACATCATGCTTGCTGGTAAAAAAAGTATCGCTTACAAGATTTTTTACGATGCCATGGATATCGTTGCTGAGAAGACCGGAGAAGATCCAATTGATGTTTGGAAAAAAGGTCTTGCTAAAGTAACACCTGCTGTTGAGGTTCGTAGTCGCCGTATTGGTGGTGCAACATTCCAAATCCCTGCTGAAATTCGTTCAGGACGTAAAATGTCGATTGGAATGAAGAATCTTATTGGTTTTTCACGCAAGCGTCACGAAAAAACAATGGGTGAAAAACTTGCCGGAGAAATTGTAGCAGCCTATAAAGAAGAAGGTGCAGCATTTAAAAAGAAAGAAGAAACTCACAGAATGGCAGATGCTAACAAAGCATTCTCTCACTTCCGTTTCTAGACCAAAAAACTAAGTCAACTAAATAGCCAAATGTCATCATTAAATACAAATAACAAATTAGGCCTAACCCGAAACATTGGGATTATGGCGCATATAGATGCTGGTAAGACTACAGTTACTGAACGAATATTGTTTTACACTGGTAAGAACTACAAAATTGGAGAAGTTCATGAAGGTGGCGCTACTATGGACTGGATGGTTCAGGAACAAGAAAGAGGTATCACAATCACATCTGCTGCCACTACAGTTTTTTGGGATCTATTCAATAAAAGACATAAAATAAACATTATCGACACCCCTGGTCACGTTGACTTCACTGTTGAGGTTGAACGTTCATTAAGGGTTCTTGATGGTGCTGTTGCTTTGTTTTGTGCTGTTGGTGGTGTTGAGCCACAAAGTGAAACAGTTTGGAGACAAGCAAATAAATATAAAGTACCCCGTATTAGTTTCGTAAATAAGATGGATCGTTCGGGCGCTGACTTTTTTGGTGTAATTGACCAAATTAAAGAAAAACTTGGTGCTAACCCTGTACCAATTCAAATTCCAATAGGTGCTGAAATAGGTTTCCGTGGAGTTGTTGATTTAGTTAAAAATAAAGCATTTGTTTGGGACGAGGAAGATAATGGTGTTATCATTAGAGAAATTCCTGTACCTGAAGACCTAAAAGAAGATGCTAAAAAATACAGAATGAAACTCATTGAAGGTGTTGCTGAAGAAAGTGACGACCTACTTGAGAAGTTCATGGATGATCCTAATTCAATAACTGAAGAAGAAATGATTGACGTAATCAGAACTTCTACTTTGAATATGAGTATCACCCCTGTTATGTGTGGTTCTGCATTCAAAAATAAAGGTGTTCAAATGTTATTGAATGCAATTATTGAATTTTTACCCAGCCCACTCGATATTGAAGATGTTGAAGGAATCAATCCGAAAACAGAAGAAACAGAATATCGCTCAGCTGATCCTAATGATAAATTTAGTGCTTTAGCATTTAAAATTGCTACCGACCCATTTGTTGGACGTCTTTGCTTTTTCAGAGTTTACTCTGGAACATTAAAAGCAGGCTCTTACATTTTGAATGTATCAACCGGTAAAAAGGAAAGAATTAGTCGTATTATGCAGATGCATGCCAACAAGCAAGAACCTTTAGATCAGATTGAAGCTGGTGATATTGGAGCAGCAGTTGGTTTTAAAACAATACGCACAGGCGATACTCTTACTGAATTGAAAGCTCCAATTATTCTTGAATCTATCACGTTTCCGGAGCCTGTAATCAGTATTGCCATTGAGCCTAAAACTCAGAAAGATATTGACAAAATGTCGTTGGCATTAGCCAAACTGGCTGAAGAAGATCCTACATTCAAGGTTCGTACCGATGAAAATTCGGGACAAACCATTATTTCTGGTATGGGTGAACTTCACCTTGACATTTTAGTTGACCGCCTTAAGAGGGAGTTTAACATAGAATGTAATATTGGTCAACCACAAGTTTCTTACAAAGAAACAATTACATCAACGATTGAACATAAAGAAGTTTATAAGAAACAAACTGGTGGTCGTGGTAAATTTGCAAATATTCAATTTGAAATTGGACCTAGACTTGCAGAAGGCGAAGGTCTTGAGTTTGTAGATGAAATAAAAGGTGGTTCTATTCCAAAGGAATTTATCCCATCTGTTAAAAAAGGCTTTGAACTTGCTATGCAAAATGGTGTTCTAGCCGGGTTTCCTGTCGTCAGTATGAGAGTAAGACTTTTTGATGGTTCTTTCCACCCTGTTGACTCCGATCAGTTATCCTTTGAATTAGCTGCAAAAGTTGGTTTTAGGGATGCTGCAAAAAAGGCAAAAGCAAAACTACTTGAACCGGTAATGAAAGTTGAAATAGTAACTCCTGACGATTACTTAGGTGATGTTACGGGAGACTTAAACAGAAGGAGAGCAATACTTGAGAGCGTTACTGCAAAAGTAGGTGTTCAGGTAATAAAAGCAGCTGTACCACTTTCTGAAATGTTTGGTTATGTAACAACCTTAAGGACTATTACATCTGGCAGGGGAACATCAAGCATGGAATTTAAATCTTACGAGATTGCGCCTAAGGGCATCTCCGAAGAGGTAATCAAAGAGATAAAAGGAATAATTAGCTAAACTATATATAAGGTGAGCCAAAGAATTAGAATTAAATTAAAGTCGTATGATCACAACCTGGTTGATAAATCAGCTGAAAAGATCGCCAAATCGGTTAAATCGACAGGGGCAGTTGTAAGCGGACCAATACCATTGCCAACACATAAAAAAGTTTTTACAGTAAACCGTTCAACTTTCGTTAACAAAACAGCGAGAGAGCAATTTGAACTAAGTACTTTCAAAAGGCTAATGGATGTTTACAACTCAACATCAAAAACAATTGATGCACTAATGAGGCTAGAACTGCCAAGTGGTGTTGAAGTTGAAATTAAAGTATAACACTAACGGCTTAAAGATTAGTAGAAATGTCAGGAATATTAGGAAAAAAAATAGGCATGACCAGTATATTTAACGCTGATGGGAAGAACATCCCATGTACCGTTATTGAAGCAGGCCCATGTATTGTTACCCAAGTCCGCACTAAGGAAAAAGATGGTTATTCTGCCATTCAGTTGGGTTTCGAAGAGAAAAAGGAAAAGCATACCACTGCTGCCTTAAAGGGACATTTTGCCAATGCTAAAACAACCCCTAAAAAGTTTTTAGCTGAATTTACACGTTTTGAAGAGCAAAAGAAATATGGTGAAACTGTTTCTGTTGATGTTTTTAAAGAAGGTGAATTTGTTGACGTTGTTGGCACAAGCAAAGGTAAAGGTTTTCAAGGTGTAGTAAAACGCTACAACTTTAAAGGAGTAAACGATGCAACACATGGTCAGCATAACAGACTACGTGCCCCAGGTTCAATTGGTGCATCATCTTATCCTTCAAGGGTATTCAAAGGAATGCGCATGGCAGGCCGAACAGGTGGCAACAAGGTAAAGTTGATTAACCTTGAAATAGTAAAAATTGTTCCAGAGAAGAATCTTCTTGTAGTTAAAGGAGCTGTTCCTGGTCCAAATAATTCATATGTAAAGATAGAAAGATGGAGTTAAAAGTTCATAATATCAGTGGCGAAGCTACATCAAAGAAGGTGAAACTTGACAAATCAATTTTCGGAATTGAGCCAAATGATCATGCCATTTATCTTGATACTAAACAGTATATGGCTAATCAACGTCAGGGAACTCACGATACCAGAGAGAGAAGTGATGTTACAGGTAGCCGACGCAAGATAAAAAGACAAAAGGGAACTGGTACTGCACGTGCAGGAGATATCAAAAACCCTCTTTTCAGAGGTGGTGGTAGAGTATTTGGCCCACACCCACGCGACTACTATTTCAAACTTAACAAAAAGGTAAAAAGACTTGCTCGCAAGTCAGCACTTTCTCACAGAGCAAATAACAAAGATATTGTTATTGTAGAAGATTTTAAAATTGAAACTCCAAAAACAAAAGAGTTTATTACATTTTTAAACAACTTCGAACTTAGCGGCAAAAAAGCCCTTATAGTTTTAAGCGAAGGAGATTCTAACCTTATTTTAGCGTCACGTAATATTAAGGGTGCTAAGATTGTTCAGGCTGAAGATATAAACACTTACGAAATTTTAAACGCTAACAAGATATTATTAGTAGAAAGTTCGTTGAAAGCAATTAAAGAACTTTTTTCTAACAAATAAAACTGAAAGATAATGAGCGTATTATTAAAACCAGTAATTACTGAGAAGATGACTGCTAAAGGTGAAAGCCTCAACCAGTATGGGTTTTTAGTTGACAGAAATGCCAATAAGATCCAGATTAAAACTGAGGTTGAAGAGTTCTACGGCGTTCAGGTATTGTCAGTAAATACAATGAACTATTCTGGAAAAAGAAAGCAACGATTTACAAAATCAGGAACAGTTTCCGGAAGAACCAAGAGTACAAAAAAAGCAATTGTAACTATTGCTGAAGGAGATAGTATTGATTTCTTTAGCAACATTTAGGAGAGAACAATGGCACTAAAAAAATATAAACCAACAACACCAGGTCAGCGCTTTAAAGTAATAAGCGACTACAAAGATATTACTTCCAGCACACCTGAAAAAAGTTTGTTAGTACCTAAGAAACGTTCAGGTGGACGTAACAGTGAAGGTAGAATGACCATCCGCAACATTGGTGGTGGACACAAACAGAAGTATAGAATCATTGACTTTAAAAGGGACAAAGAAGGCGTTCCGGGAATTGTAAAGACAATTGAGTATGATCCAAATCGTACTGCAAGGATTGCTTTAGTATTCTACAAAGACGGTGAAAAAAGGTATATTATTGCACCAAAGGGTCTGCAAGTAGGTCAAGAGATAAACTCAGGAAAAGGTGTTACACCTGACGTGGGAAACTCCTTGTATCTAAGCGAAGTACCTTTCGGTACCGTAATTCACAATATTGAACTTCGTCCAGGTCAGGGTGCAAAGATGGCACGTAGTGCTGGTTCTTACGCTCAACTTATGACCAGAGAGGGGAAATTTGCTGTAATCAAATTACCATCAGGTGAAACAAGGTTGGTTTTACAAACATGTAAAGCAACTGTAGGTATGGTATCAAATGCCGACCATCAACTTGAAGTTTCTGGTAAAGCTGGTCGTAGCCGTTGGTTAGGACGCCGTCCAAGAGTACGTGGTGTAGCCATGAACCCTGTTGATCACCCAATGGGTGGTGGTGAAGGTAGAGCCTCTGGTGGTCATCCACGATCACGTAAAGGTTTGCCGGCTAAAGGTTACAGAACCAGGTCGAAGACTAAGGCTTCGAATAAGTACATCA
>JAOZNY010000410.1 GCA_029933565.1 Bacteroidales bacterium | reverse complement strand
CAAATGCCATTACAACTGTTGCCGCACCGTAATTATGTATTTTTTTGGCTTTCTCAAGAAAATCAATTTCACCATTTTTGAGGCTGATTGAATTAACAATGGATTTTCCCTGAGTGCATTTAAGCCCTGCTTCAATTACTTCCCATTTTGATGAATCTATCATTATAGGTAATCTGGCGATATCGGGTTCAGCGGCAAACATGCTTAAAAAGTTAATCATTTCTTTTTCAGCATCCAGCATACCATCGTCGAGGTTAACATCAATAACTTGGGCGCCTCCCTCCACCTGATGGCGGGCAACAGATAGTGCTTCCTCGTATTTTTTTTCGCGGATAAGACGGGCAAATTTCCGCGAACCGCTTACATTTGTGCGTTCACCAATATTCACAAAATTAACTTGCTTACTAATTTTAAAAGGCTCTAGTCCACTTATTTCTGTAATGTGCTGGTTTTTGGCAAGTTTTCGCACACCAGCCTTTTCTGCAAGTTTTACCATTTCGCGAATGTGGTCGGGAGTGGTACCGCAGCAGCCACCAACAATATTCGCAAATTTATGGTCGAGGAAATCGTGGATGTGTGCACCCATTTTTTCAGGGCTTTCGTCGTATTCGCCAAACTGGTTTGGTAATCCTGCGTTTGGATAAACACTTACATTAAAAGAAGATTTTTGTGCCAGTTCCTCAAGGTGTGGACGCATCTGTTCGGCACCAAGTGAGCAGTTAAGCCCAATGCTCAGCAAATCTATGTGGGAAACGGAAGTAAGAAAAGCCTCCAAAGTTTGGCCAGAAAGTGTACGTCCACTGGCATCAGAAATAGTTCCTGAAACCATTACTGGGATTTTTTGCTTTTTATCGGTAAATAATTTCTCAATTGCTAACAGAGCAGCCTTAGCGTTAAGGGTATCAAAAATTGTTTCTACTAGCAAAATATCCACCCCCCCCTCAACTAATGCCTTTGTCTGTTGGTAGTAATTTTCAAAAAGTTCATCAAAACTGACATTTCTAAAACCTGGTCTGTCAACATCAGGCGACATTGATGCAGTTTTATTTGTAGGTCCCAATGCCCCAGCCACGTAACGAGGTTTTTCTGGATTTGCTTTGGTGAATTTATTGGCTGCTGCAACAGCAATTTCAGCAGCAGTTTTATTCATTTCAAAAACAAACTCTTCCATGCCATAATCTGCCATGGAAATTTTTGTTCCGTTAAAGGTATTGGTTTCAATAATATCAGCACCGGCCTCAAGGTACGCCTCGTGAATTTCCTTAATAATTTTTGGTTGAGTGAGGCTTAGAAGGTCGTTGTTTCCTTTTTGTAGATTTTCAACAAACTTGAACCTTTCGCCTCGGTAATCCTCTTCTTCAAGTTTATACCTTTGAATCATCGTTCCCATTGCGCCATCAAGCACAAGGACACGTTTTTCTAATATAGATTTAATGTGTGGTTTCATAATAAAATTTATCATTTCCCACCCGACTATCCGGGAAGGTTAGGTATTGGCACCTTTTCCGTCTGAGCCGGAAGGTTGTCAGGGTTTCGCAGAGCCTAATCTCTCCACCCTTCTTTATAAATCAAAAATTACCCTCTAAGGCAATTTGAATTATGAAGCAAAGATATAAAAAATTTTATTTGAGAATCACGTTAAAAATAAGGGGTCAATCCATATTTCTGGGGACAATCTTAATTTCTTGGT
>JAOZNY010000166.1 GCA_029933565.1 Bacteroidales bacterium | reverse complement strand
AAATCTAAGAAAATAATTCCATATTGTCAAATTAACCCGCAACCTGCAACAAAGAACCCAAACCCCCAAACTCTAATTCCTTTTCATATCTTTGTCGCATGAGTACCGATTTGGAAATTTTGCAATTGCACGAATGGTTTGAAACTGGAGGGAAGCCGCTGGTAATTGCAGGCCCTTGTAGTGCCGAAAGTGAAGAACAACTTATTACCACAGCACGTGAAATAGCAAAAGTTCCGCAGGTAAATGTACTCAGGGCTGGAGTTTGGAAACCCCGAACACGGCCTGGAGAGTTTGAAGGTGTTGGCACTAAAGGACTGAAGTGGTTGGAAATGGCAAAAGCCGAAACCGGATTAAAAACCACTGTAGAGGTGGCAAAACCTGAACATATCGAACTTGCTTTAAAACATAATATCGACATACTTTGGCTTGGTGCCAGAACGGTTGTAAATCCTTTTTCGGTACAGGAAATTGCCGAGGCGCTTAAGGGTATCGACATTCCGGTAATGATTAAAAACCCCCTTAACCCCGACCTTAAACTATGGCTTGGTGCAATAGAACGAATTAATGCTGCAGGAATTAACAAGGTAATGGCAATTCATCGTGGCTTCCATTATTTTGGAAGTTCACAATTTAGGAATGCCCCAATGTGGGAAATCCCAATTGAACTTAAACGCCTTGTCCCAAAACTTCCAATTATTGTCGATCCCAGTCATATTTGTGGCAACCGCCAATTGATTGAAGAAATATCGCAAAAGGCTCTTGATCTGGAAATGGACGGATTAATGATAGAAAGTCATTACCGACCTGATGAGGCACTTACTGATGCTGCACAGCAACTTAGCCCTAATATACTGGCACAACTTCTTGATAAATTAAAAATTCGTGAAACCAAAGGTGATATCCTATTTCAGGATAAACTTGAGAAATTGCGTACTGAAGTTGACAAACTAGATGTTGAACTCCTGCAAATACTTGCCAAAAGGTTGGAAATAATAGATGAGATTGGTCAATACAAAAATGAAAATGACATTACTATTTTACAAATGAAACGCTGGGTAGGGATTATTGAAGATCGTCTTTCAATAGGAAAGGAACTTGGACTTGAGGAACAATTCCTAAAACGCATCCTAAACATAATCCATAGGGAATCGATCCAAAGGCAGACAGATATTTTTAAGAGGAGAGGCTGAGGGAAAGATTGAGATTGAGATTAAGGTTGAGAGAATGGTTAGAGATTAACAATTCGTAACCAGCAACTCGCAACCAGCAATCCGTTTTACATCCATTTTTTCTTCTTAAACAGGGCAACCATTCCTCCACCAATGCCAAGCATAACTACTACTATTCCCCAAAAAGTACTGTTATCATCTTCAAAGGGCAATAGAACATTCATTCCATAAATTCCGGTCAAAAAAGTAAGAGGGAGCACAATTGAAGATATCAGAGTTAGTATCTTCATTATCTCATTGGTCTTGTGGGTCTGTAGTGAATCAAAGGTTGTGGATAGTCCTTCAATAAGTTCGCCATAATCTTCTGTCATGTCCCACATACGGTTGTAATAGTCAAGGATATTACCCCAATAGTCTTCCATATTATCGGCAAAGCCCTGAACGCTTCCTGATTCAAATTTATTGAAAACCCTAAGCTGGGGTTTGAACATTGTATTAAGCACAATAATATTTTTCCGGGTAACCGAAAGCCTCTCGATTATTTTTGCCGGCGACTTGCCAAAAAGTTCACGATTGATAAGTTCCAGTTCCAGGCCAACCTTGCGTAAAAGGTGAATCGACTCGTTCATCAACTTTTCCAGAACGGCATACAATATTGCATCTGAAGTACCAATCTCAAAATCTTCGCCACGTTTGTCTTGTTTCATAGCATCATCAAAAACGCTATCCACAGCCCAATGTGATTTTCCAATGGTAATAAAAAATTCTTCGCCCCAAAAAATCTTTACTTCCTGAGGTTTTATAAAACGGTTCTGCTTATCAAAAATTGGGAAATGCAAAACAAGAAAATGATAATCATCGTAAGTGTCAATTTTTGATCTTTGGTTCGATTCACGACAATCTTCAATATCAAGGGGGTGAAAATGATAAGTATTTTCAATGGTTTCTAAATCCTCATTACCAGGGTTTTTAACATTCAACCATTTTAACCTTCCGAGTTTTATTGTTTCAATCATAGGTTTTCCCTCCCTTATTTCTTTTTTACAATTTTAGTGATTTTCCAAGCAGTAAATTTATGTTTTACAATTAATTTTCAAAAAACACCTAAAGAGGTATATTTCCATGTTTTTTAGGCGGGTTGCTATCCGATTTGTTTTCGGTCATTTCAAGCGCCTGAACAAGTTTTTTACGGGTATTGTGAGGGAATATAATTTCATCGATATATCCTAGTTCGGCAGCACGGTAAGGGCTGGCAAAATTTTCACGATAATCGTCAACTGCTTTTTTTCTTTCTGCATCATCCTTAAGTTTATTGCGGTAAATAATATTTACAGCACCATCAGGTCCCATAACTGCAATTTCTGCTGTTGGATAAGCAAAATTATAATCAGTTCCAATATGTTTGCTCGACATTACATCGTAGGCACCACCATAGGCTTTGCGTGTAATAATTGTAATTTTAGGAACGGTTGCTTCAGCGAAAGCATAAAGTAATTTAGCACCATGTTTAATTATTCCACCAAATTCCTGAGCCGTTCCCGGAAGGAAACCAGGTACATCTTCAAATGTTACCAAAGGAATATTAAAGGCATCGCAAAAGCGCACAAAACGAGCAGCTTTTGTTGAACTGTCGATATCGAGCACACCGGCCAGTACAGCTGGTTGGTTAGCTACAATTCCAACTGGGCGTCCACCTATTCGTGCAAAACCAACAATAATATTTTTAGCGTAATGTGGCTGAACTTCCAGAAAGTGTTTATTGTCAATAACCGGAAGAATAATATCCATCATATTGTATGGCTTATTAGGATCGCTTGGAATTATATCGTCCAAACGTGGCTCTTCCCTTGTGAGGTCGTCAATACAAGTTTTACGTGGCGGATCTTCCATATTATTTGAAGGAAGGAAACTCATCAGTTCCCTTATCATCATCATAGCCTGCTGATCGTCGTCGGCAGTAAAATGTGCTACTCCCGATTTTTGATTGTGGGTCATTGCACCACCAAGGTTTTCCATAGTAACCTCTTCATTGGTTACAGTTTTAATAACGTCGGGGCCGGTAACAAACATAAATGAAGTATCCTTCACCATCATTATAAAGTCGGTAATTGCAGGTGAATAAACGGCACCCCCGGCACATGGTCCCAATACTGCCGAAATTTGCGGAATTACCCCCGAACTTCTTACGTTTCGATAGAAAATATCAGCATAACCGGCAAGGCTTTCCACACCCTCCTGAATACGTGCTCCACCTGAATCGTTAAGTCCGATAACAGGTGCGCCCATTTTCATTGCAAGATCCATTATCTTCACAACCTTATCAGCATTTGCACGGCTAAGTGAGCCACCTAAAACTGTAAAGTCCTGAGCAAAAACATACATAATTCTGCCATCAATTTTTCCGTAGCCTGTTACAACTCCATCACCAAGCACTTTATTTTTTTCCATGCCAAAATTTGTGCTTCGATGCACAACAAATTTGTCAATTTCCACAAATGTGTCTGGGTCAAACAGGTCGGCAATACGTTCGCGGGCAGTTCTTCTACCTGCTTTGTGTTGCTTGTCGATACGTGCCTGTCCACCACCAAGTTCGGCTAATTTGTGCTTTTCTTCAAGTTCTTTTATTTTTGGTCTGAGTGACATATTTTCTATTTTTTTAATTGCTAAAATAATTACAAACTATTCTTCAACTTCACCGAGCATAATAATGGGTTGGTTACCTTCAATATTATCTCCTTCTTTAACTAATACTTGCTTAATTATACGGTCGTTTACAACTTTGTATTCGCTTTCCATTTTCATGGCCGATACTATAACAACCGTTTCACCACCCTTAACAAGGTCTCCTTCCTTTACTAGAATTTTTACAATCTTGCCTGGCATTGGAGTTGAAATATAATCGGCATCTTCATCTTCACCTGATTTACGGCTGTTCATGTATTTGGTTTCGGCATCAATAATTTCAATGTCGAAAGAATTATACAAAGTGTTTACTTCATATTTTTTTAGTCCACTGCTTATTAGTTCAATATTAAATGAAACTCCGTTGAGAAGAATTGAATAAACACCTTTCTCAACTTCAATAATATCAACTTTATATTTTCTGTTGTCAACCGCTATTTCAAGCAGGTTGCCATCCCTGTTAAGGACTTTGATATCCGATACTTCGTCGTTTACTTTTATTTCGTATGACATTAGCCTGATTTTTTTAAAAACGGTTTAAACTTTTTTTTCTGCCAAAATTTTTCCAGTTGCTTTTTAAAGCAGTTGCTGAAGAATCATTAACATTTTCATCTAAAGTTGAAAGATAATTAACAAATGCAGCAATTGCAGCCACATCTTTTATTTTATTATTTGGTTCAACTTTTTTGTTAAGATATTTTGCATTGTCCTGTATAAAATGGGTGTTGTATCTACCATTTTTAAAATCAGGAACATCCATAATTTTATGAAGGAAAGGAATTGAGGTTTTTATACCTGTAATTTTATAGGCATAAAGAGCCCTCTTCATTCTGTCGATGGCTTCTTCACGACTAGGAGCCCAAACAATTAGTTTTGAAATCATTGGGTCGTAGTACATTGGTATTTCGTAGCCTTCATAAACATAGCCGTCGTGCCTTACGCCCAAGCCCAAGGGCTCGGTAATATGTTTTATTGTACCAGGGTTTGGCATAAAATTATTGTCAGGATCCTCGGCATAAATCCTTACTTCTATGGCATGTCCGTTTTGAGTAAGATTTTCCTGTTTAAGTTCCAGAGGTAGGTTATTTGCAATTCTAATCTGCTCTTTTACCAAATCCACACCAACAACTCTTTCTGTAATTGGGTGTTCAACCTGCAAACGAGTATTCATTTCAAGGAAATAATAATTAAGATTATCGTCAACAATAAACTCAATTGTTCCTGCTCCTGAATAATTAACTGCCATTGCTGCTGCTACAGCATGTTTTCCCATTTCCTCCCTAACTTCATCTGTCATTATTGGAGAAGGGGTTTCCTCAACAATTTTTTGATGACGACGCTGTACTGAGCATTCCCTTTCAAAAAGGTGGATACCATTTCCATGGTTGTCGCAAAGTATTTGAAATTCAATGTGGTGTGGCGAGTTAATATATTTTTCTACATAAACTTCATCGTTACCAAAGGAGGCCATTGCTTCCGACTTGGCAGCAGTTACTGAAGAAACTATGTCTTCTTCTTTTTCAACCATGCGCATTCCTTTGCCACCACCACCTGCACTTGCCTTAATCATAACAGGAAGGCCTACTTCTTTAACTGTTTTAATCGCCTCTTTTAAATTGCTGATTGGCTTAGTTGTACCGGGTACAACAGGAACTGAGGCAGTTTGCATTTTTTTTCGGGCAGTAATTTTATCTCCCATTGTATTAATGGCATACGATGAAGGGCCAATAAAAATAATTCCTTCTTTCTTACACCTATCCGAAAATTCTGCATTCTCTGATAAAAAACCATAACCGGGATGAATGGCATCTGCACCACTCTTTTTTGCTGCATCTATTATGTTGTCAATAACTAGATAACTTTCTGCCGCAACGGCGGGACCAATAAAATATGCTTCGTCGGCAAAGCGAACATGCATTGATGTACGGTCGGCTTCGGAAAAAACGGCTACGGATTTTATACCCATTTCCCTACAGGACCTCATTACCCTTATGGCAATTTCGCCCCTATTGGCTATCAAAATCTTCTTAATCATATAAATAATGCTTTTAAATGTCTGAAATACAGTATATTAACTGTGTTTACCCCATTCTTTTGAGGGTGTAAAGATAAAAAATATAGAATAAATTGATAATTTAGTGAGCCTAATGTTTGGCTTTTGACGTTTTGTTAATTATTAGATTTCGGAAAATCATATCATAAATGCGGTTTTAATTGAATTTAGCATGAAATATTAATTGAAAATTTAACATATTAAATTGATTAAAAAACCGGCAGAAAGAATTCATTGAAACAGGCTTTGAAAACGTTTGAAAAACTCTATTAATATTAAAAAAAAGACCAATTGCATTAAGAAAGTTTTTTCTATTCACGTGAAATGCTTTTCCACAAATTACCATTTAAACTATATTTGCAAAAAACTAAAAACTATGAGTAAGATTTCAGATAAAATAAATCCTGGTGTAGCAACTGGCAACGATGTTCAATATATTTTTGATATAGCAAGGGAAAATAAATTTGCAATTCCTGCAGTAAATGTGGTAGGTAGCGATTCTATAAATGCTGTACTTGAGTCGGCAGCAAAGGTTAATTCACCGGTAATTATTCAGTTTTCAAACGGTGGTGGTGCTTTTTACGCCGGAAAAGGTATAAATATTGATAGCATGGAAGCGGCAATTGCGGGAACAATATCAGGAGCCATACACGTTCATCAAATGGCTGCTTTATACGGTGTGCCGGTAATTTTGCATACAGATCATGCTGCAAAAAAACTACTTCCGTGGATTGACGGGCTTTTGGATGCCGGAGAAGAGTTTTTTGA
>JAOZNY010000020.1 GCA_029933565.1 Bacteroidales bacterium | reverse complement strand
AAAACCAAATGCTGCTGAACAAACTTCAAATCGTTGTAAGTGTAATCGGCACTAAATTTTTGTTTTGCCTCACTTAAGGGCATTTCAGGGTTATTTACAAGAAAGGTGCTTATTTTTTCTAGTTTTTCTTTGCCCACAAAGTCATGTACAGATAATTCGCCACTGCCAATAAAATATGAGAGATGACCAAAAATTGTAGAAACGGCAAGATCTCGTGCTTTAGCAACTTTTTCTACATCTTTATGTTCCTGCCATAATTCAAAACTAATGTGTTTTGAGGCGCCTTTTTTTGGTTTTTCTTTTTTCGGTATAATTTCAGGGCGTTCAATTTTTACTTCGTGATTTTTGCAATAGTCATTAATTAGTTCAAGTATTTCTTCACCAAAACTTTCAAGTTTTTTCTTTCCAAATCCATGAACCATTTTTAGTTCATCGGTAGTGTTGGGTGCCTGATTGCTTAATGCCCGCATTGATTTTAGAGATAGAATCATATAATGGGGCAAATCCATTTCTTTTACTTTTGCATCGCGCCATTGTTTTAAAACCTTGTAAAACTCCGGATTATTGACATCCTTATTTACGGGTAGTTTGCCTTTTGCGGCAGAACTGTTTTTTGTTGTAGTATCAATGCTAGCTCTCGCTCTGTCGCTCAAATAACTTTTAACTGAAAAGCCATTAAGACACGATTGCAGACATTCCATTTTAAACAACACTTCTTCTTGAAATCCATTAAGTGAATTTTTAATCTGTTTTTTAACTTCCTTATTATCCGTTTCAAATGAAATTTCATCAATTTTGGATGTAATATTATTTTTAATTTGATCGCTAAAATATTCAGATGCTTTTTTTATTCTATCCTGTAAGTCTTCATTTTGCTCAACAGTATTATTTTGCTCTAGAAGTGAAATTATTTGATTTCTAAATTTTTCAGATACTTCAACAATGGTTTTGCTGAAAACTTCTTTTATTTCGGTAACTGAATTTGCTGCATTTTCTGGAAGTTTGCTGCTATTTTTGTACAAAGAGTTTACAAACCACTTAAGGTTATTTTGTATTCGCAAAAAAGTAAAAAGGTCAGTTAATAGTTTTTGCTGAAATTCTGCTTTCGATTTTTCCAGCCCTTCCTCGTCAGGTTGATTTTCATCTACTAATTTAATAAAATCATCTATTGGTTTATTTTGTTTTAAACTAAAAGGGGAAAATTGGGTACTTAGCACCAATCCTTCGAGTGAACGACATCGGCTTAAAGCCACATAAACTTGTCCGTGCGCAAAAGCAGCCGCCGAATCAATAATAGCCTTCTCAAAAGTAAGTCCTTGACTTTTATGAATTGTAATGGCCCAGGCAAGTTTTAATGGAATTTGCGTAAAAGTTCCTTCAACTGATTCCTTAATTTCCTTGCTTTGCTCATCAATGGCATATTTAATATTTTGCCATTCAATTGGAGAAACAAGAATAGCATTCTCATCTTCAGGACATTTAACAGTTATTTGATTATTGCTGATTTCAGAAATTTCCCCTATTTTTCCGTTAAAAAATCTTTTTTCAACTTCAGGGTCGTTTTTTACAAACATTACCTGTGCCCCTACTTTTAGTTCGAGGTCTATCTCGGTTGGATAAATATATTCTGGAAAGCTTCCTGTAATTTCTGCTTTAAAATGTGATTTTTTTACTTTTAAATCAGCCAGTTTTTTATCGTTAATTGCTTTGGCCTTAGCATTGTGAGTAGTAAGGATAATATAACCATCGTTTTCTTCAGCAAAATTAGGTTTATACCTTTTGTTTAATAGGTCAATTGTTTGTTGGTCAATTTGTTTATCACGAATTTTATTCAGTACATCAATAAAATTTTGGTCGCGTTGACGATAAACATGTTGTAAAGTGATGGTAACATAATTTGTTTTCTGCAAAGCAAGACTACTAAAAAAGAAACTTGTTTCATAATGCTTTTTTAGCAAGTTCCATTCATCGTATTTTACCACTGGTGGTAGTTGCTGCATATCACCAATCATTAGCATTTGAACACCACCAAATGGCTCATCATTATGCCTAAATCTTCGCAGTACTTCATCCACACCATCGAGTAAATCGGCTCTTACCATGCTTATTTCATCAATCACTAAAAGGTCGAGGCTTTTAATAATATTCCTTTTTTGGGCACTGAACCTCATTACCTTTTGCAGGTTGTTATCAGCATAACCCGGAACTCTGGGTCCAAATGCTAACTGGAAAAAAGAGTGGATGGTAACGCCACCTGCATTTATGGCAGCTACTCCGGTTGGGGCAACAACAATCATCCGTTTAGGTGAAAGTTCTTTTAAAGTGTGGAGAAATGTGGTTTTTCCGGTTCCGGCTCTACCTGTCAGAAAGATGTTCTTTCCGGTAAATTGGACAAAGTCGAAGGCTAGTTTAAGTTCAGGATTGTTAGTAGTATCTTTTTCCACAAGGCATTTTATTTAATCCCCAAAGATATTAAAACATGAAGATATAGCCAAAGGTCTTAATTACTATTCATTGTAAACCACAGTCATTAAAACATGGCCAACCATTTTAAGAGTTGTCTTATCAATGTTTTCCAAATTGTCGTTGGTGGTGTGCCAATGCTCAAAAAACGAACCATTAGTAGTCTCCCTGTCGAGATGGATAATATCGATTGAAGGTATTTTCGCAATGGTATTTACAAAATAATGGTCATCGGTAGTGGCTCCTCCTTGGCGGTTTACAAAATAATCGTCATAACCTAAATCGTGAGCATAATTCCACACCAAATCCATTGCGAAAGAAGCATATTGTTGAGAAAAGTACTCTCTTGGGAAGATGGGATTTTTTACACCTACCATGTCGAGGAGTATTCCGTAGCGGGCTGTATAATCATAAATATGGGGGTTGTTGCTCCAGTATTGAGCACCTAATCCCCAAGCCTCTGAATCATACAATTCCAATTGGGTAGGAGGTCCCCAGTCTTCAAGGTCGAACAAAACAATATCAATGCCTATATCTGGTTTTTTCAAACTGAATAGCCTTGCCATTTCCATTAAAACGCCAACTCCGCTGGCACCATCATTGGCACCATCAATTGCTATTGAATGCTTTGATTCATCTGTGCAGTGATCGGCAAATGGTCTTGAATCCCAATGTGACATCAATAAAATCCTGTTTCTATTTTTGGGATTAAAGGAAGCGATTATATTTTTGCCATTTCTGGTAACACCATCGTAGGTTCTTGCCTTAAAAGATTGAACAATAACTGTATCAGAATAATTCTCCAATTTATCAACAAACCAAGTTGCACATTCGGCATGAGCTTTTGTTCCTGGTACTCTGGGCCCAAATAAAACTTGTTTTTCAACAAAATAATAAGCTGAATCGTCATTAAATTCAGGTGCTTTTACAAACTCTTTAGGCTGTGTTTTTTTTGAGTTTGTATTGTGTTGGTTCTGTCCGCATGAGGCAAACAAAAATGAAATAATTAAAGATATTGCAAGTATTTTCAGTTTCATTTTAGTACTTTTTAAAAAAGTGTTGGGTTTTCTAGAATATCAAAATCACCATTTAAAACAAGAGATTTGAAATCTTTTCTTTCCCTTATTGCTGTTTCCGATTCAAGCATGTCAGTTGGAAGTTCTTTAGCATCGCCATAATAACCAATGGCAATAACCGAAACTACTTTAAAGCCATCGTCCAGACCAAAATCTGTTGCTGCTTTAACCGGATCAAACCCTGTCATTTGGTGACTGAATAGTCCTTGATTTACGGTTTCTAATGCCATAAAGGCAACAGCCTGCCCCAAATCGTATTCAAAAGTGGGATTAAAATTATCGTTTTTGCTAAAGTTCTTTTTTGCGATATTAAGTATTAGAACATTGGCATTTGAAGCCCACTTTTGGTTCCATTCCACCAAAGTATTTAGAATTTTGCTGTATGTTTCACTACCTTTCTGACCAACAATAAATCGCCAGGGTTGTTCATTAAAGGCCGAAGGTGCCCAGGTGGCTGCTTCCAATATGCTATTAAGTTTTTCTGTTTCAACTATTTGGGGGCTGAAAGCCCTATTGCTCCACCTTTGCTCCACCAAATTATTAATGGGGTAAGTAGTTTTCGTTTTTTTAATCATCGATAAATATTTTTGGCAAAGTTAGAAAATCATGGTAAACACAGCGCCATCGCCTTGTTTTGATCTCACACCAATACTTCCTTTATGCATTTGCATTATTTGGCGCGACAGGCTAAGACCAATACCGGAACCAGTCTCCTTTGAAGTAAAAAAAGGCATAAATATTTTGTCAAGAATATCAGGTTTTATTCCATTTCCATTATCGGCAATCTCAATTGTTATCCGGTTGTTGAGGTTTATCGAAGCCATAATTACAATGTTTGGATTTTCAGTTTCCTTAACTGCATCAATTGCGTTTAATAATAAATTTATTAAAACCTGATCAATTAAATCTGGGTCGGCAAGAATTTTTAAATCCTTGGGTAGAATTTTTATTGAGGTTTTTATTTGGTGCTCTACCAATTTTGCAGCCAATAGTTCCATTGCCCTGTCAATAAGCTCGTCAACAGAAAAATAACGGAAATTTGGTTTAGGTATTCTGGTAAGGTTTCTGTAAATTTCAACAAAATTTAATAAACCTTTACTTCGTTTTTCAATAGTTTTTATTGCATGGCTTACATCATCGAATGCTTCAATGTCAGTTTCCTTTCGAGGAGGATTATTTTTCCTTGTTTCTTCTAGAATATCAGAAACAGTTGATGCCAAAGAAGAAATAGGGGTAATGGAATTCATTATTTCATGTGTTAAAACCCTGATAAGTTTTTGCCACGATTCTATTTCTTTTTGCTCTAATTCGGGATTAATATCTTGAAACGAAACCAGCAGGAATTCTTCACCACGCATTTTAAATTGTGTGGCATAAATTGATAATTGTATCAATTCATCATCAACAAATAGTTTTACAAGTTCTTTGTCGCCTGCTCTCATGTTTAAAAGAGTTTCGGGCAATTTTTCAGAAACAGTACTTAGATTGTTGATATTTCGTAAACTGTTTATCTGCAGAAGTTTTTTTACAGCATTATTGTAAACATCAACTTTTCCATCGCGTTTGAAAACAATAATACCTATATTAACATGCTGAATTACAGTCAATAAATAATTGAAATGTTCTTCTTTTTCAGTTTTATTTTTGTTAAATGCTTCAATTACAAGATTGAATTCGTTGTTTAATTCTTCAAAACTTTGACCAAGATGGTTGTCGGTAAATTTATTTGTGAAATCTGTGTGTCGGATAGATTCGAAGAGTTTTGTTAGTTTTCTATTAGTTTGTTCAACATATCTGATTAGTGATACTAGTTGTAACAAAAACAAGAAAAGTAGTATTATGGTACTAACCAAATAAGCATCATCACTGTGTATTAGGAAGATGACCAAAAAGGTTGACACTAACAATAATACCCTAATTACTACCTGAAGGCGGAAGTTTTTATATACCATATTTTTCAATTCTTCGGTAGAGTGATGCCCTTGTTAGGCCAAGTTCTTTGGCAGCACGACTAATATTTCCACCATGTTTGTCAACCACTTTTCTTATTAGCATTTTCTCAACTTCTTCAAGATTCATATTTTTCGGAGAATAATCATCGTTTGCATCACTACGATTGTGGTCCATAAAAAAGTCGTGAGGTTCAAGTATATCCGATTCGCTCAGAATAACAGCCCTTTCAGCCGCATGTTGAAGTTCTCTGATATTTCCAGGCCAGTTGTGCATCTGTAGTCTTTTAAGTGTTCCTGCTCCTATGCGCTTCTTTGCAATTTTATACTTTTTGCAATATACATCTAAGTAATGATCAAGCAAAGGCTGAATATCTTCGGTTCTGTCGCGTAAAGGAGGAAGTGTGATTTCTACTGTATTAATTCTATAAAGTAAATCCTGACGGAATTTGTTTTCACTTACCATTTTTGCCAATGGCATATTTGTGGCACAAATTAGCCTAACATCGATTGGTGTTTCTTTGTTTGAACCTAGTCGTACAACTTTTCTGCTTTGTAGCACACTTAATAGTTTCGATTGTAAGGCAGGTGATAGGTTACCAATTTCATCAAGGAAAATTGTTCCTTTGTTTGCTGCTTCAAATCTGCCTGCCCGGTCTTCTTTTGCATCGGTGAAGGCTCCTTTTTTATAGCCAAAAAGTTCACTTTCGAAAAGACTTTCAGTTATGGCACCCAGATCAACATTTATAAAAACATTTTCGCTGCGATTTGAAGCACGGTGTATTGCTCTGGCTACAACTTCTTTTCCTGTACCATTATCCCCTAATATTAAAACATTGGCATCGGTGCGTGCAACTTTTGTTGCCATCGTCATAATCTTTTTCATTATCGGCGAATTGCCAATTAGATTATTGTATTTGTTATCCTGATTGGCAATTAATACCTTTTGTGTGGATTTTAGATTTTCAATTTCAACTTTCGATTCCCTTACTTTTAAAGTGGTTTCAATAGTTGCCAGTAATTTTTTATTATCCCATGGTTTGAGTACAAAATTTGTCGCGCCTTCTTTTATCCCCTGAACTGCCAACTCAATATCGCCATAGCCAGTTATAAAAATTACCGTTGCAGCTGGATCAGTTTTCATAATTACATTCAGCCAATGGAAACCCTCTTTTCCGCTAGTTGCATCGCGCGAAAAATTCATGTCAAGAAGAATTACATCATAATTCTCCGACTCAATCATGTCGGGAATATTATTTGGGTTCTTTTCGGTGTGGATAATTTCAATGTGCTGTCGGAGGAACATCTTGGCCGCCAACAAAATATCGATGTCATCGTCAACTATTAATAAACGTGCTTTTATCTTCGACATAGTCTTTGCTTTTTTATTATTTTTAAAAACGATTATAAAAGTACTACTATATGTTCATGCTTGTACAAAAATATGGACGATTTCGTACACAAAAAGTTACATTTGATAACGTATAATTATACATTTAATTGTGTTTCTGGGGTTTAGATTGCTTGGCATGGACTTAGTTAAACTATGTTAAGGTTTATTAAAGAAAAAGGGACATATTTTAGCTTTTCCTGAGAATTTAAGATATTTGAAGTCTCAATTTAGAAAATAATTATGGTAATTACCGAAGGATTAACAAAAGTTTTTAAGGCTGAAGGTGTAGAAACAATTGCACTTAGGGGAGTGAGTCTGAAAGTTGAAAGAGGTGATTTTATTACCGTTATGGGACCATCAGGTTGTGGAAAAACAACCTTGCTTAACCTCTTAGGATTGATTGATGAACCAAGTGCTGGAAAATATTACTTTTTTGGGCAAGATGTTTATTCTATGAACGAAAGGCAAAAAACAGAATTGAGGAAAAGAAATATTGGCTTTGTTTTTCAAAACTTCAACCTAATTGATGATTTAACTGTTTATGAAAATATTGAACTACCATTAGTTTATCTGGGTTGGAAAAAGAAAGAACGTAAAGAGAGGGTTGAAGAAGTTGTTGGAAATATGAAACTGAGCCATAAAAAGCGGCTTTTTCCGGCACAACTTTCAGGAGGGCAGCAGCAAAGGGTAGCAGTGGCTCGTGCAATAATAGCCAAACCTCCCTTAATTCTTGCTGACGAGCCAACCGGCAATCTCGATTCCATACATGGCGAGGAAGTAATGAATATTTTAGGGAACTTAAATAAGGAGGGGACTACTATTATTATGGTAACTCATTCGCAATCGGATGCTGCTTTTAGCCGAAAAATTGTTCATCTTTTTGATGGCCAGATAATTAATGAAAATATTACTAAGGTGTAAAAAATATTAAAAGTGTTTGTTAATTATTTAAAAATAGGTTTCAGAATTCTTTACCGGCAGCGATCTTATTCACTACTGAATATTATTGGGCTGGCAATGGGTATTGCTGTATTTGTTTTTATCTTTTTGTATGTGCAGAGCGAACTCAGGTATGATAAACACTGGAGTGGGAGCGAGAATATTTATAGGATTACAACTGATTACCGAGTTAGTGAAAATAGTGAGCAAATTGCATTGACACCCTTTCTGTTAGCTGAGAAGATACAAAATAACTTTCCTGAAGAAGTAGAATACTCAACTAAGATCTTTTTTAGTGATCCTTCCGATGTTAATGATATGTCTTCGCTAATTTACAATGATGAAGTTTATGAAGTGCCTGACATTACCATTGGAGACTCTAATGTTTTCAGGGTTTTTGATTATTATTTTGTAGAGGGAAATAAGGATTTATCACTAACAAAACCTAATACCATGGTTATTTCAACTCAGGTAGCTGAAATGATTTTTGGCGATGAAATGGCTCTTGGAAAAAAACTAAAAACCCATATTCGTGAATATACAATTACTGGAGTTTTCGAGAAAAGGTGCAAACCTTCACATTTAAGTTTTGATGCCATTGTTTCAGTTAACTCCCTAACTGAGAAGAATATAGAATTGTTGAATAGCGATTGGTTTTGGATGAATTGCTATACTTATGTTAAACTTAAGCCGGAAACGAATTATCATGATTTTGAAAATGCACTAAATGATTTTTCTGGTAGAGAGATAAAGAAATTTGTTGAAAAGGCGAAGATTAATATTAATGGATATACGGATTATTCACTAGAAAAAATTTCCAACGTTCACTTTAACAAAGTTCTTCTTTATGATAATCCTGGGAATACCGACAAAATCTATCTGATTGTTTTTGCAATAATTGCCGGCTTTATCCTATTAACAGCATCTATAAATTATATTAATTTGGCAACTGCACGTTCTCTTAAACGAGCTAAAGAAATTGGTGTTCTAAAAGTTTTAGGAGCCGTAAGATATCAGTTATCATTACAATATATTAGCGAATCGTTAATACTTACAACTCTGGCTTTTGTAATTGCATTATCGCTGGTAGAATTGCTAATGCCTCAGTTTAATCATCTTGTTGGTAAGGACTTGACCCTTGTGGGGAGTTTGTTTTCGCAAGGAGGTATTATTTTTGGATCACTTTTAGTTTTATTAATTTTTGTACTGTCAATCATCAGTGGTATTTTTCCTGCCTTTGTACTATCATACTTAAAACCAGTTAATGTATTGAAAGGTAATAAAATGATAGTGGGTAAGGGTGGCAATCAACAGTATTCCGCCGGCAGACTAAGGAAGTTTCTTGTAACCATACAATATATTGTGACAATTGGGATGATAATTAGCACAATAATTATTTATCAGCAAATGATGTTTTTAAAGAAGCATGATCTTGGGTTTAAGCCTGAGAATGTAATGGTAATCAACCTTCCGCAAGACACTACTTTTAATGATAGGGCGAGCGAATTTATTTATGAACTTTCGGGTGAAGAGTCTGTTGAGCAGGTAACTTTAGCAGGAAATGCTCCTGGTTATACAGCAGGAAAAAGGATGTTTTTTACTGATGATTCATCAAAAATTATGTCGTTGAATTATTTTATGGTTGGGCAAAACTATTTCAAACTTTTGGAAATACCTTTAGTCGAGGGACGTTTTTTTCCTGAATTTGACGCTAAGGATTCAACTGTTTATTATATTATTAATCAAGCGGCTGCCGACACCTTAAAAATGGATACTTTGATTGGGCACTCATTAAAAACTACTTTCGGTTTGGATGGCAAAATAATTGGGGTGGTTCGAAATTTTCACTTTTCATCTTTTTATAAAAATATTGAACCTTTAGTGATTGCATTTTCGGGAAAACGGGCAAGGTATGCCTTAGTGAGAGTAAAGGGAGGGCAGCATGATGTTGCCTTAGCGCACATTAATAATGTATGGAATAAATATAACCGCAACCAATACTTGCATTATACTTATCTCGACGAAAAACTTACTTCACTTTATAATAGCGATTATAAAATGCTTTCGCTTTTTACTTATTTTTCAATTTTTGTAATTTTTATTTCGAGTCTTGGACTCTATGGCTTGTCTTCTTTTTTAATCGAGCAAAGAACCAAAGAATTGGGCATAAGAAAAATATTGGGAGGAACGGCAAATAATATTTTGCTTCTTTTAGTAAAAGATTACCTGAAACTGGTTTTGTTGGCAGGAATTATTGCCTCACCACTTGTTTATATTCTTATGAGTAAATGGTTAAGCATGTTTGCCATAAGTATTGAGATTAGCACTTGGTATTTTGTATTAGGAATTCTTTCGGCTTTAATAATAGCATTTACAACGGTTTTTATACGCGTTTATAAGGTAATAAACAAAAGACCTTCGTTGGCACTTAGTTACGAATAATGGATAAATGAGAATTGAGACAAGCCGTTTCTCTTTACGTATTATTTGTACGGTTTTAATAAATTTATTTTTTCACCCATTGATATTTCTCAAAAACAGGAATTATTGACCTTAGTTCGACTTAAGCGCATAATACACAAAGCCAGAAATTGCTTGAATTGTAAGATGACAACCACGGTTTTGTTGTCATTTCGACCGAATATTCGTAGTGCAACGGAGAATGTGAGTGGAGAAATCTCCCCAATAATACGTAGGAGAAATCTCGACTCCGTTCGATATGACAAAGAAAAAAAGAATATCGAATACTGAATTCTCAATATCCAATTTTGAATGAACTCCAGATCCAATTTCAAATCACAATTTTCAAATCTCAAATAAACCCCAATTTCTAATAATCAAAAATTCAAACTTAAAACCTTTGTTCTTTATTTGAATTTGCAAACATAGGATGACAGCACTATTTAAATTGTTGATAGTGTGTGGTCTTTTCAGATTTCTTATATCGAACTCAGGTTATTATGCAAAATATACCTTGTCGGAAATTTATTATTTTAATCTTTAGGAACTAAATTTTCAGTAAAATAAATCTCTGTTTTCTTAATGCCTGAAGCTTCAAGTTTTTCAATCTCTTTTTTAGCTTCCTTTTTAGTTGAATAGTAGTTTGTGAAAATAAGAATAGTATCTGACTTATCATCAAAGCCTATCCGGCTTAAAACGCCACTTTCTTTATAAATCTTAACATATTCTTTTGCTTTCTCCAAGTCGCTTGCTTGATTTAGGACAACATAATATTTATTATCTAAAATAATTTGCTGGCCGGCCGGCTGATTCTTAATATTAAACTCAGGTAATGAACTTTGCTCGGCAATTCTATCTTCCTCGTTTTCATATATTTTACCAGGAAGAACAATAATTTTTTGAGGCTTCTGGATTTCATCCTCCTTCTTTTTCACGCTCTTGAATTTAATTTGACGGTTTTTCTCAACAACATTAAAAACAACCAGTAAAGTGCTAGGCAATTCAATTTTTAGGTCATTCCTTATTATTTGGAAATCTTCTCCAAACACGTTTGAAATTCGCAAAAAGTAAGTATTATTTCCAGGGGCATAAATAACAAAAGTACCATCGGCTTGTGTAAACGACGAGTAGGAGTTACCTTTATTGTTGTAGGCCGTTACCTTTACGTTGGCAAGATTGCTGTGTTGTTCTTTTTTCTGTGTAAATTTTCGATAATTGACATTAATTTTACCTTTAATTATTGATGCTTTTTGGAATGGAATATAGTAAACATCGGTTTTTGTAACCTCAATATTTTCGGCTGTTTTGCTAATGTAGAAATATTCTTTTTGATCAGTAAGTGGTGTAATAGTTAATTCATAAAATCCCATTGGAATTCTGCTAAATGTAACATAACCCTTATCATTTGAAAGTAAGGTTAAGTCAGTTGGAAACTCTGCAGTACGTTTTTGGTCGGCTGAGTTTTTTAATAGTAATCTTGCTTTAACATAAGGAATTCCCTTTTCAAAATTATCTTTTATACCATTACTGTTATTATCCTGAAAGAAGAATATTTTTACTCGTCTTAAGTCTCGTTGCCATTTTTTATAATCTGATTTTCCCCATTTTTTCTTAATGGCAAATTCAGTGTAATAGTAACTGGCATCTAAAGTATTACCCTTAAATTGTTGCCTAACATAACTATAAGTCCCCCCAATAACAGCATACCAGTCTTTAAAAAGATAAGTTTCAATTTTTGGGTTAACATTTATCGATGCATATTTCAGGTCGAATTTATAGGAAAAATTTGAAAATAATGTTAAACTTACCCTATCTTTAAAAAAGTGTTTTATAGCATATGGCGAAATATTAATACTGTTGTTTGAGGCATCAAGGGCATATTGGTAAATACCTGTATTTACCATAGGGCCATAATCGTATGTAAGTTTAATTCCGTAACCACCAAGGTTGTAATCACCTAGTAGGTGAAAATCGTAATTAAGGGCTTCAATCTCTTCAGTCTCTTTATAATAAAAATCACCAACTCCTGCCTTTATCGAAAGCATAAGTTTTGTTCCAATAAATGACCGATATTCCATTCGGTATTTTCTAACAGAATAAACAATTTCTTCGTCAGAGTTTATTATTGGTTTTACCGAAGAATAAAATTCAACACTAGGGCCGGCTGACCAGCGATGACCTTTTCCGCTATAGGAGTGATACAGAATTCTACTGTATTGATCGTGAAGCACAATATTTGGCCGCTTAAATCCTTCAAAACTCATATAATAATAGTCCTTTGTTGTATTAACGTATTTAAAGGAGAAGAAGCGTTTTCTTATATTTGTTTTAAGATTAACCTTAGCCGAAAAATTAAGTAATCCCATTTGGTTGCCTGGTATGTTAGGTGTTCCGTAATTATTAGTTAGTTGAAGCGATAACTTCTTTGAGAGTTGTCCAAAATATGTCAGATCCCATGCTACTCCACTTAAAGTATATTTATTTGTTTCATAATGAAGTTCGTTATAAGCATAAAGCACTGCACTTAAATCATGATTTTTTGCAATTGATATTTGGTTTGTTCTAAAAAGGAAAGAGGCAGTATTTATTTTTCTGTAATTGTCAATATCATAAGAAATTGAGGAATTCATCTTTAACTTATTAGTTTCGTGAATATACCCAAATGCAGCACTAGACTTTGGTTCAAAATAACCATAACTGGCAAAGCCTTCAACTGTACCTGATTTGCTCACTTTTATCTTATCGGCTACCATTATGCTGTTTCTGTTGTATAAATTTCTGCCAAGCATTGAACTAAACGCACCTAAACCTACTTTTAATTCTTTATTAGTATAAAGGAAGTTATAGTAACTATTGCCAATAATGTCCTCTGTTTGAGTTAAGTCGTAATAGGTAAAGTTGTACTTAAAACTACTTTCATTACTAAAAGTGGCCTTTCCATTAGTTTTTACATATGGCAGAATGTCTGTATTATTTTTAAAGTTTCTAATACCTACTTCAACCTGGTGAGGAAGGGTATGGTCAATTTCGAAAGGATTATAGTTATCAGAATATTTCTCTAAGATAATTCCCCTATATATTTTTTTATCACCTACAGAAGCATGAATTTGAATCTTACTTAGGTCAAATATTCTATCTTCAGTATAGGTATATTCAACAAAAACTTTAACCGTTGTATCTGTTCCTGGTTTTAAATATATCGATGTTGGAGCATCGAGCCCATCAGAAGTAAAAAGCTTTATTTTCCTATCGGGAAGAATGTTAAGGTTAATATTTTCCGGTACATTTCCTTTGTTTGAAACATTTAGTTCAAACTCAGTTCTATTAGTATTTGGATAAAAAATAATTCTTTCTTTTGGAACATTAACATTCCAATCGTGAAAAGGAGTTGTATTTATCCGAAAAATACTTTGTGAAATAAGTTGATTTGATTGTGAAAATATTTGAAACTTCATTTCATGATCGATATACGACCCAGCATATTGAGGAATTCTAATTCTGAATGGAAGGGAAATGGTCTCGTTAGCTTTAATTAATGTATCAACAAAGGATGTATTAAAAATTGCCCACCCTTCAGGTATTAGCATGATTGGTTTTATTCTAATGTCATTATTGCTGTTATTATTTATTTTAACAACATTAAAAACAATAGTTCCAACATCTTGTTCAATGTTTTGTTTAACAAAAGTAGTTGTGAGGTTTTGGGATTTAGCAGGAATTATTAGGATAAAAAGTAATAGTAACAGACTAATTTTTAAAAATGTTACTAAAGGTAAGAGTTCATTCTTTTTATGTTTAAGTTGAGATATTTGCTTGCCTTTGGGGCAGAAAATCATGCGGGTAGTATTTTTTAATATTATAAGATTCTTCACTTCATTTAGAATGACAACCTAAACTTAATATTACAAATCTCCTTAGAGAAAAGAGAACATTAGCAAATATATACTTTCCCTGTTAAACCCAGACTGGAATTTAGGGTTTAATTAAAACATTTTCTATAAAAGTAAAATTAATTAGGTAAAGTGATTGTTCTGTTTTCAGTTAGAGTAAGGTAGATATTAGCTTTATAATAACCATCCTTAATTTTAAGTTTTGAATAATTGTTCATTTGAAATAAATCATCCACAAAACTTAAATCCCAGCGTAGAACAAAAGTGTTTTGTTCGGCACCTCCAATATTATTTTTACTACCATTAACCAAAACTGTAGTTTTCTCAGGCGATAGTGTTAATGTTGTGTCTTTTGTTCGGTTTGCAATATCTGAAAAAAGACCATTGTCCCAATTTGTGCCTTTACTCTCAATATAATAACTGACAAAATCGATTGGAATTTTGCAACTTGTATCATCAAGACAAGTAAACTTATCAGAGGAAGTAATACTCAATGTCCAATTATCGGTTGATTCAACACTAAAATGAATATCATCGGGATGTTTTGTTATTTGATAAAGATTATCTGTCACCTCAATAACTCCAAATTCAACTTCAATATCTGGTTCAACATTTAAAATAAGTAAAGACTCAAGTGTTGCAGAAGCAAAAATTTCCATAATTTCTCCTTGGGCAGAAACTAATTTGCTTAGCAGTACGAATAAGATTAATATGATACTGAATTTTTTCACTTTAAAAAGTCAAATTTATTAGTTAAATTAACCAGATAAGGCCGACAGTGCAGTATAATTATTGCGTACTACAAAAGTCGGCCTTAACTTTAATAAAAAAGTCTTTATTACTCTACTTTAATAAGCAGTAAGTGTTAAGTTAACTGTTGTAGTATAAGTTCCAAGAGCACCAATTGTACCTGCTGTTAATTGCTCAAGCATAGTATTGGTGTTCATCGTTCCGTTCATAGTACCCATTGTCCAGTTAAGGTTAAAGGAGTTTTCTGCTACACCACCAGCATTACTACCAGCACCAAGGTCTAACAACATTTGATCAGCGGCTGTAATACCCATTGAACTAGCAAGAGCTGTAAAAGAACATGATACTTCAGCACCAATTGTATTGGTTCCTGTTGATTCGCACCATAAACCTAAGTTGTCAATAGGAATAATGTTTCCACCACCATCTGAAAAGTCGGCAGCATTAACTTCTAAGAACCAGTCGCCTGTTGCTTCAACTGTAATAGTTGTAGTTCCAACAGCATCGATTCCTAAGTTATACTCGTCCGGAGTATCAAAGTCAGCAGTTTGGTCTTGTCCACCAGTTACTGTAAGGTTTAAAACTTCCTGTAATATGGCTGTAAAGTTAACTACATCTGTGTCGGTAGTCTGAGCCATTAAATTTGTTGTTTGTGCTGCAATTAGCACGGTCATAATTAGAATAAATTTTTTCATGATATAAAGGTATTAGTTGTTAAAAAAAATTTCAATTAATAAAATAAGTACTATCTAATACTTGATTTTAAAAAAAAAGTTACAATTAATTTATTCTAGAGACAATTTGCTGTTTTTGTTTGTTGTGCTTGTTTCTAAAATAGTTGTGCAATATACGCAAATTATTAACGATTTCAACACTCTTTTATAATTTAAAATAAATCTAAATAACTTAGATCTAACTAAGTTGTTTTATTTCATCTTAAAAAATCACGTCCTTTGGGCGTGATCATGTTCTTTTGGCAAAGCCTGTATTTGTTTATATAAATTGAATGATGAATATTGATTAACGAATAATGATTTAAGATATGTTCCTGATACTTCATAATTTTAAAATTGTTAATTGGTGTTCGATATTCAAAATAAAAAATGCCCCTCCCTTCGAGGGTAATCCAAAGCCACCTTTTTTGAAGGTGTTATTTTTAATAGCCCATTAAAATGCGAGGAATAAAGCCCGTGAGATTCCTCGACTATCGCTCGGGGTCAGTTCGGCTAAATGATTTTGAAAAACAAAATCATAGTCTCACTGACTTAATTAGCAGGCGAAAGAGTTAGTACTATATTTAATACATAAGTATCAGATACAAGCATTTGCTCCATAAGACTTAGATTATTCATATTGCCTCGCATTGTACCCATTTCCCAATTTAACGAAAAGGAGTTTCTGTTCTCATAACCCCTATTTGACGAAGTTCCTTTAGTCATCAAGGTAACATCATTACTTTCGAGGGCAATGGGTAGTACTTTAGCATAATTAATAATATTACTTCCATCATCTTGGTTTGTTCCTATAGATAAAATAACGACCCCCACATTATTAAGTTCCATTTGATTGGTAGGGCTATCATCACCATAAAAAATTGTTTGATCTGCTTTAAACTGCAGTTTCCAATCTAAAACAGCCCCAATTCTTATAAATGTAGATTGGCCTTGATTCAATATCCCATTGTTGTACTCATCAATTTCATCAAATAAAAAAGAAATACTATATCCTGATAATATGCTAATTACCATTGTAGGATTTGGAGGTGGAATATCCTGAGCCTGCAGTTTTGAAAAAACTAAGACCAAAGAAATAATCAAGATTTTAATTAAAACCTTCATAATCTATTTTATTTTTCTCACCAGATTGTTATCCTGAAATTCGGCTTGTTCAATAATTTCACCTTCTTCATTATAAGCAGTAACTATACCATCGAGTTTGCCCATTTTGTAATAAATATCGAGTTTCACTTTTCCGTTTTCGTAAAAATGTACCCAATGACCATTTTCTATATTATCAGTGTAATTTCCTTTAATTTTAATATTGCCATTATCAAAATAAAATAACCATCTTCCTTGTGATATACCTTTAATGTATGTTCCGGTTTGCTTTAATATCCCATTTGAATGAAAAATATCCCATTTTCCTTGTGCTTCACCATTTAGATATCTACCACTCATATAGGTTGTTGAATCATCGTATAAACTAATCCACAAACCTTCCCTCAATCCATTGCGATATAATCCGTATTCCTTGGTGCAGCCATTTATGTGATAATGATAATAATTGCCTTGTATTTTTCCTTCTTCGTATGTTGCATTAATCATAATGTTTCCATTATCATAAAATACTTTGTAGGGACCTGAAATATTATAAACTTTATAAGAATAAAGTTTCTCGATTTGACCATTTTCGTAATATGATTTATAATCGCCAAAGAAAAGTTCTTTTTTAACCTGCCCTTCCTCTTTTATCATCCCTGATGAATAATACCTTTTAAACTGCCCGTTTTTAACGCTGTCGACAAAATTCAAACTGTAGTTTTTATTTCCATTCGGATAATAACCAGTGGTAATACCATTTAGTTGATTATTCGCATAGTTTCTTGTTTCCTTAATGCTTCCATCATAATAAAATAGTTGCATTTCACCAGTTAGCGAATCATTTAGAAAAACACCTTTGTATTTTACGATACCATTATCATGATAACTAATAACTTCACCATTTTTAACACCTTCAATGTAATTTGCTTTACGCTTAAGTTTCCCGTTTGTAAAATAAGTACTCCAAACATTATGTAGGTTATCGTTTTTATACTCACCTATTTGTTGAAGATTTCCGGTAATATAAAAAAACTTCGCAGCACCGTTTTTCACGGTATCACCATTAATTACAGTCTTTTCAATTACAGACTCAATATGCTTGGAATCGTTAAAATAATAAGTAGTATCAGTAAAAACTGAAGTTTGTGCACACGCAAATGAAGTTGTTGCAAAATAAAGCAACAAGCCCAATAATTGCTGTTTTGTCATTATTTTGGTTTATTTAATAACCATTTCCATCTGTATTCCCTCAAGTTCTTTATTAAAACCATAATCGAGAATAGCAGCTACTGAATATTTTCCTGGTTTAAGTGTTTCTTTTAAAGTGTAATTTACCTTTTTCTGTGATTCTGGCAGTAATGAAAATTCAATTGCATTTGAAGTAATCTCCTCGGCAGTTTCTATATTTGAGAAAGTAAAATAAACTTTACAGTTAAGTATTTTATCACCTAAATTAATTGCCATTGTTTCTAGAACCATGTTGCCCTCATCATCAACAGAGTTTTTAAGACCATCAAGAGTTCCATTGTAAAGTGTGTTACCATCGGGTGATTGGTAAATTGGAACTGCAATTCGCGCTGATATCTGAAGCCCCATCTGAACATTTTTATCAATGGCTTTTGCTCCGGTTTTCTCAACTGCCGATTCAACAAATAATACTGCCCATTTTGTTGAAGGGTTATCTTCGGGAACCAACATAGTTATGTTAACTCTTACTGCTTCATTTGGCTGAAGTGTTACCAATGCTGGCGAAACTGTAATCCAATCAGAACATGAGCGACCAGTTGTGCCTGGCGCAAAGTATTTCATTTCGCCGTTTTCGTCAGTTAACCAGTCGGCAAGGTTGAAAATAAATGATTGTTCTGTGTTTGCTTTGTTTCTAACAAAAACTTGTTTTGTTTGTGATGAACCTGGATTAGCATTAAACACTAAAGTTGCTGGAGTAACCTCCAGTTCTTGTGCGTTTGAAATACTAATTGAGCCTAGTAGAATTACGATAGCCCAAATTAATTTGCTGTTAATTTTCATTTGTTAAGTTTTAAAAATACAATTAGTTTTTTTTGTTTTGATGTCACAAATATAATTAATTAATCTTTCTTTTTACAGAATGTAGTTTAATGAATGAACAACGTAGTGTTGAAATGTTCAGTTTCCGTAGTTACTCTAACAATATAATAGGCAGGGCCAGAGTTAATAACAATTTTGATTTTGCTTTCTAATATCACTTCTTTAGCGAATACTTCTTGACCTAATATGTTTACAACCTGTACTGTAGCATTCTTACTTAAATTGCTTAGGTTTAGTATATTAATTTCATTTCCACTGGAGTAAACCAAGAAAGAACTGCTATTTTTAAGACTTAGAATTTTATTATCGCTGGGATTAATTACAATTGAAAATCTTTGTTTTGCATTAAAAATATCATGCTGAAAACAATACTGTTTATTTTTTGTGAGATTAACAATGTTTTTTTCAAATTTATCGAAAATATAAACATCGTTCAATTCATTTAAATTAGTTCGTTCACCAAGTTCGATGCAGTAATAACCTTGAGTTTGGCAGGTAAAATTTATTGGTATTTCCAAATCATCTGTCATTTCCGGATATGAGTTTACAGCAAATTCAAGATTGCCTTCAGAAAGGGATATTTGAGGAAGTTCTTTGCTCCCACTATAAAGTTTTGTTGCATCATAATTACGATCAAAATTTCTTGTAGTACCTTCTATAAATCTAATTAAATTTTCATCGCTAAGCGAATTCCCTTTAGCAAGTAAACTTATTATGGGATATGAAAACTCATTGTTTTTGTAGTAATCAGGCGTTGCGGTCATAGTACCTGTTCTAACATTATTGTTTATTGAAATGTTAGCTGTAGTTGTGGCCTGAACCCAGAATCCCTGGTTTGATGGGATGTATCGTGTGCCACCATTTATCCCAACAGGAGAGGCACCGCCAAGGTAGATTGTGTAGTTATCATTTGCCGGATTCCAAATGTATTTTGCATCGTTAATATTTGATTTATCCCAACCGCTGCTTGCAAGCCAGTCAATTGGTGAGGGATAAGGATTTCCAATTAAATTCCAGCCTTTGTGGTTTGCTGTTTCGCCGTCAGGAACATCTGTTTTGGTAATTCCAATATTATACAATCCAGTGTTTAAGCCTGATGAATTAGTTGCAGTATAATCTACCGTTATGGCACTTGCATCCAGAAAAACATCGTATCCCTTAAAAGGTGAAAGAGCCCCCTGATACCAAACCCATCCAAAATTCCAGTCGTTTAAAATTTTTGTTTCATCGTAATAAAAAACCAAATCTGTTGTTGAGTAAATACTTGCATTAGCAACTGATACAGGCGAGGCAACATTATGCCACCCATTTGCTAACATATATCTTTCAACAGAAATATTCCCTGTAACAGTAACACTATTCGCCATGCTTGTTTTATCAACAAAATATCCTGAGCCAGTTGAGTTGGATTCAATGTTCATTGTTGTGCCAACATAGAAAGTACCAGATGGCTCAATGGTAATAAAGCCTCCGGGTTGAATTGTAAGTTGTGCCAATGCACAATTATTAAAATACAGCATTCCAATAATTAATATCAGTAGAAATTTAAGCGATATTTTAGTTTTAATCTTCAATTGACTTTACAATTTTTATTGTACGTAATATTGAATTATCCTGTCTGTAACCACTAAGTCTCTGATTACATCTTTTGTAAATATATTATCTTCAATTTCCTTAGTTTCCTCTCGTTTAACCCAATTGTCAAAAACATCGTATTCGTAGGTAAAAGTAGTTACATATCCTAAGCGATGACTAATAAATGTTGTGCTTTTATAACTATCGCCATGCTCATTGTATTTGTATTTAGTTTTATAAAAAAGGTTGTTTGCTGAGTTATAGTATTTCTTTTCAACTAAATAATATTTGTAGTTATGTGAATACAAATATTTATGAGAAAGCGACCCATTTGCTTTTAAATATTTCTCTTCAAGTTTGTAACCCTTAAAATCTCTTTTGTAATAAATATCAGTAAAAAGTTTTTCGTAATACTCTTCGTTCAAAACATCAATAGGTTGCCGCTTTTCATCATATAATCTTTGCGTACTTCTGTCGTAGTGTTCTGCAATTACAAAGCCATCTTCATCGGTTTCGTAAGTTACACTTATGTACAGACTTCCATCAGGATTATAATCGTTGAATCCTGTAATTTGATTCTCACTATTATAATTGTATACTAATCTTGAGAATAAGGTATGTTTTTTTAAAATCCTTTTTTCTACAATCATCCCATCTATGTTGAAATTGGTTATGGTATTGAAAATAATACTCTTCTCAGAATTCTCGTAGATTACTTGTACAATTTCCAATAATGTTTTGATGTTGCCCTTAAGATTCATTCTCTCAAGGTCAGATATTTGTTTTTTATTTGCACTAGCCGATGTTAAAAACATTACTACAAAGACTAATATTATTTGTTGTTTCAATTGCTTTTGCTTGTGAATTATACGGCTGTAAATTTACGGTATTATATTAATTAATGCAAATCGTACAGAAAAAACTAGTGTAATGCAATTATTTACAACTTTCTATAAAAACTTTTTTTGCTATATTTTTCTATAAATTTAACCCCTTCTTTATAGCCAATTTCGAATAATTCATCGGTAAAACTAAAATTAAGAACACGATAAGGTTTATTGAGGAATGGCTCTATTAAGTAGTCACATTTTTGCAATTTTGGCTCAACATTTTGTTTACTTACCAGAGTAAATATTCGCTCAGCAACTGCACGAATATTATGTGCTTTTGTGTTTTTGTAGTTATTTACATGAACACCTATTATATTTTTGTATTTGTTCTGTAATGGTTCGATCGGAAGGTTATTAAACAAACCACCGTCAACGTAGTGTTGTCCGTTTATTTCCACTGCCTCAAACAAAATTGGTATTGAAGCGGATGCAGAAACAGCCTTATTCAAATTACCACTTTCAATAATTTCATAATTTCCTGTATCCAAATTGCTGACACAGCAATAAAAAGGTATTTTCAAGGATTTAAAATCATTTACCGGAATAAATTTCTTAAAAGTTTTCTTTAACCTTGTCATTTTAAGCAGTCCCCTTTTACTCCATGAAAGGTGAAAAATACTTGCAAATATTTGACTTTTCATGAGGTCTTTAATTTCCAAAGGACTTACTCCTGCACAATAGAGTGAACCAACTATAGCACCAATACTAGTTCCAGAAATGGCATCTATTTTAATGTTATTATCGTCGAAAGCCTGTAATACTCCCAGATGAATTGCTCCACGAGCCCCACCACCACTTAAAACCAAGGCAGCATTTTTTAAAGGTTGCCGGGTTAAACTTCTGATAAATCTTGTTAAGTTCATGGGTTAAAACTTTAACCCACTAAATTACAACTCTATTCTAAACTAACGAAATTTATTTTGAGTTAATATTCATTGTTCATTTCAATAAA
>JAOZNY010000409.1 GCA_029933565.1 Bacteroidales bacterium | reverse complement strand
ATTGATGTTTTCCATTTTTCAAAAACAAATGTAACAACATTTTTTGGTTGGCATGGTTTTGGGTAGCAATTTTTTTAACAAGATTTCAAAATAAATTTTAGGAAGTTAAACCTGAAATTTGTTTTAGTAGTATTGATAAGGGTACACAAAGTAAATGGGTGATTTTTTCTTTAGAAAAAATCACCCATTTACTATAAAAATTCTTTATGGAATGTTTAAAACTCCAAATTCTGTGGAGTGCGTGGAAATGGTATTACATCTCTGATATTTCCCATTCCGGTAACAAACAGCATCAACCTTTCAAAGCCCAGACCAAAGCCTGCATGTGGCACAGTACCATATTTTCGGGTTTCCAAAAACCACCACATCGACTCTTCAGGAATCTCCATTTCTTCCATCCTTTTCATAAGTTTGTCGTAGTCCTCTTCGCGTTGCGAGCCACCAATGATTTCACCAATTTGTGGAAAAAGAACGTCCATGGCTCTAACGGTTTTGCCATCGTCGTTTTGTTTCATATAAAATGCTTTAATGTCCTTTGGATAATCGGTTAGGATTACAGGCTTCTTAAAATGTTTTTCAACCAAATATCTTTCGTGTTCCGATTGCAGATCGGCACCCCATCCATCAATTACATATTCAAAACGTTTCTTTTTGTTGGGTTTCGAATTCCTTAAAATATTAATTGCCTCGGTATATGTAATTCTTTCAAAATCACTCTCCAAAACAAATTTAAGTTTTTCCAGCAACTCCATCGAACGCTCATCGGCTTTCTTATTTTTTTCTTCATCTAAAAGCCTTTTGCTAAGGAACTGAAGATCATCCTGACAGTTTTCGAGTGCGTATTTTATAACATATTTAAGCATGTCCTCAGCAAGGTCCATGTCATCATTTATATCTGAAAAGGCAACTTCGGGCTCAATCATCCAAAATTCAGCCAGGTGGCGGGTGGTGTTTGAGTTTTCGGCTCTAAATGTTGGTCCAAAAGTATAAACCTTTGAAAGTGCCAATGCTGCTAACTCTGCTTCCAACTGACCAGAAACGGTAAGGTGCGAAGCCTTGCCAAAAAAGTCTTCTTTGAAGTTGATCTCACCATCTTCGGTTTTTGGCAAATTATTTAAATCCAAGGTTGTAACCTGAAACATTTCGCCAGCACCTTCGGCATCGGAGCCGGTAAGTATTGGTGAGTGAATATTATAAAAACCTCTGTCGTTGAAGAATTTATGAATTGCGAAAATCATAGAATGCCTAATGCGGGAAATGGCAGAAAATGTATTTGTACGGAAACGTAAATGTGCCTTTTCGCGAAGGAATTCAAGTGAATGCTTTTTAGGTTGAAGTGGATATTCATCGGCTGGTGCAACACCAAGAATCTCTATTTCTTTTGCCTGAACTTCTACTTTTTGTCCGCTACCTGCCGACTCCACCAAAATACCATTTACCGAAAGCGATGCTCCGGTTCCTACTTTCTCCAGCAAAACTGAATTTTCATCGTTCATGTCAACAACAACTTGAACATTATTGATTGTTGATCCATCGTTAAGGGCAATAAATGCAACATTTTTACTGCCGCGTTTTGTCCTTACCCATCCTTTTACATTCAGTTCGGCACCATGGTCAGTGCGTTTCAGCAAGTCTTTTATTTCAGTCCTCTTCACTTTTTTATGTATTTGAAATTTTATGCAAAAAAACGAAAATTTGATGAA
>JAOZNY010000019.1 GCA_029933565.1 Bacteroidales bacterium | reverse complement strand
CCAGTTCAATTATCCGTCCGGGGGTGGCGCGCTCGGGCATGATGCGCGAATACATCCAGAGGTTTCACAAGCCTGATAAAATAAAATACCTGCACCCTGTTATGGAAGATCAGTTGAAGGAGACTTTCGGGGTGATGGTTTATCAGGAAGATGTGTTGAAGGTTTGCCATCATTTTGCCGGTCTCGACCTTGCCGATGCCGATGTGCTGCGCAGAGCAATGAGTGGAAAGTATAGGGGTAAAGAGGAGTTTCAAAGGATAGTCGATAAATTCTTTTCCAACTGCAAAGCAATGGGCCATTCTGAAAGTCTTACCAAAGAGGTATGGCGACAAATTGAAAGTTTTGCCGGCTATTCGTTTTCCAAGGCACATTCGGCCTCCTATGCCGTAGAGAGTTTTCAGAGTTTGTACTTAAAATCCTATTACCCACTTGAGTTTCAGGTGGCTGTGATAAATAATTTTGGTGGTTTTTATCATACTTGGGTTTATTTTAATGAGGCATCGCGGCAAGGTGGCAAAATAAAACTACCCTGCGTAAATAACAGTAATAATAAAACATCTTTAAAAGGAAATACTATTTATGTGGGCTTAATTCACATTGCAGGTTTGAATAGCAAATTTGCCAAGGAAATTATTGCTGAGCGCGAAGTCAATGGATTTTATAAGGGAATTGAGGATTTTATTAGAAGGTTAAATCCGGGCATGGAATCTTTGATTTTACTTTTACGTTTGAGTGCTTTCCGTTTTATGGGAAAACCAAAATCGCAATTGATGTGGGATGCCCATTTGCTGCAGAAAACCAATAAATACAAAAAAGGCGAAACGCTGCTTTTTGAAAGTCGTAGCCAAAAATACAAACTGCCAGCACTTGAGCACAACAAACTTGAAGATGCCTACGATGAAATTGAATTGCTGGGTTTTCCCATAAGTATTAAGTGGTTCGATTTGCTGGTAACGAATTTTAGGGGAGAGGCTTTTGCCGATGATCTGGACAAAATAATAGGAAAAAGAGTTAGGATGCTGGGGTTGCTGGTTACAATAAAATATGTAAAAACTGTAAAAATGGAATTGATGCACTTTGGGACTTTTGTTGATTACAAAGGTGAGTTGTTCGATACCACTCATTTTCCTGACAGCCTCAGGCGTTACCCTTTCCGTGGCCACGGTTTGTATTTAATACTGGGTAAAGTAGTTGAGGAGTTTGGCTACGCAAGTATTGAAGTTGAGAAACTGGCAAAATTGCCTTTGAAGGTGGATCCGAGGGAGTAGTAGTATCGGCGCTGCAAACGTGGACGATACGGAACGGAAAGAATAGTATCCACATTACAAACGCGGATGAGATGATTTCTTTTAGTTCATTTATAGACATGAATTTAAATTTATTTATTCAAGCAGCATTTTTTGTATTTCTTTCCACTTCCGCAAGGGCAGGGATCATTTCTGCCTACTTTTTTTTCGGTTTTAATTGGCTGCCCATCATCGGAGTTATTAGTTGAAATATCTTCTTCACTATCGTAATAATCATTGACTGCCCAAGAACTGATTTCTTCATATACGTCGAAAATTGAAATTATTTCTCTTTTATGGTAGGTGTCCTGGTAATCAGCAAAATGTTTCTTAACTTCCTTTATGTCGCCGCAAGCATCCAGATCAACAATCCCCTTTTTATATAATTCCTCAATTTCAAGTATCAGTTCTGTACCATTAAAATCCAATACATCATTTAGCATCATTCCCAATAAATTGCTGTCGATTACATTATCCTCAAGCGTACTGTTAAGAAAAGACCGAAAAACATCGCGGTACCAATTCACGATTTCATCCCTTCTTTTGGATTGATGCTGTACAATTTGGTTTGCTAAATCAGATACAGATGATTTGCTAAAGGTATAAATGCCTGGTTCAAACATAAATTGTTTACAGGTATCCATATTAGATGCGCTTGTTTTGTAGAGAATCAGCCACATATATTCGGTCAAGATATCACCAATATAAAGTTCAATGTAATCGCCATCTTGTCTTAAAACTTCAAGGATATCCTCAATGCTCTCTGTGGCTTCAATTTCGGCAAGAATAAACAAGGCATGAATAACAAAACTATAAGTATTATCATCAAAATTCCCGTTGTCGGCTTTTGTCTTAAAATAATTAAATCGGATTATACTGTCTTTCAGTACCTTGTTTAAGTCTTCGATTAAACTTTGCCTTGGAAGGTCTAAAATTTCGGTAAAAAGTTTTCTGTCAATAGAGAAATCATTTTTGTATAATAAACCTATTTCCTTGTGTGTAAATTCAGGTGGTGTTTCTATATTGGTCAATACTGTTTTTTTTACCTCAACATCAATTGAATCTTTATTAAAATTTGCTAAACTGTTTATTGCAGAACCCATTTGCGCCAAATGAAAATGTTTCTCTGCTATTTCCAAATCAGCACTTTCAGGAACTATTTCCCTTAAAATGTCAAGTCGTATTTCGGCCTGTTCCAGGTTTCCTATTGCGCTAAAATACAGAATGGAAATTTTGAAAAAACCACTTACTTCAACAATATGAAATATATTACGCTCGGGATACAGTTTTTTCAGCTCCATATATTCGCCAAGCACCTCGGGGATTTTATCGTATTCTTCCTTAGTGAAATACTCTGCTGCCAAATTCAGTTTGCCAAACAAATAATCGGGGTGTTCGGACACTATCCAATGGTTTACTTCGTGGGATTTCTCTATTTCCCCCATATTTGAATACAGTACCGACAAATAGTTTTTCAGCATTGGTACTCTTGGGTATTCTTGTGTCAAGCGGATAAATTTTTTGACAGCTGATTTTTTCCCTTTTAATGCAAGTTCGTATAAAGCCTCAAGTTGAATATCTAAACTGTGGGGTATAGGGTTTAAGTTCCTCGAAAAATTTTCGTCGCTGGTTATTTCGTATCCTGATAATAGTAACTCTTTTTTGTTCATTGTTATTTCTTTCGGTTAATTGCTTTTGCTTTATACAGTGACCCTAACTTTTCAATTGCTTCTTTTTCAGGCATTACACTTCCTTCCACAAAAAGTCAGCAATATATAGTTTACCTTATATTAGTATCTGGTAAAACTACATATAATTATGGACAGCCACTTAACTGATGCTGATATTTAACGTAGAATAAACATAGGGATTTAAGGTACAAACGCGGACGAGAGTTTGATAAAGCAATAATAAATTACCCTACCTTCCTTTTCCCTTTTCAGGATTATCTTTTTTAGAAGCTTCCTTTTCCATTTCCTCGTTCATCTTAATGTAAAAGGCTACTTTTTCGAGGGTGGTAATCATGTCGTATTCTTCGAGGTAAACCCCATCTGGAACATTTACAGGTTTGGGGCTGTAGTTTAGTATACCTTTAATACCTGCATTTACAAGGTGTTGAGTTGTGTCTTTTGCCTTATCTCCAGGCACGGAAAGGATTCCCAATTTTATGTTTTGTTTTTTTATTTCATCTTCCAAATCTTCAACAGAATAGCATTTAATTCCTTCAAAAGTTTTTCCAATTTTTTCCGGATTAGAGTCAAAACCTGCTACAATTTCAAGTTTATTTCGTTTACCTCTAACGTACTTTAAAACGGCTCTTCCCAGATTTCCCATTCCAATTATTGCTGCTTTAATTCCATCTTTATCATCAATAATATCGCTTATTACGTCAATTAAATCCTGAATATTATAACCTTTTCTCAAAGTTCCTGAGTATTCAATTAGCATAAGGTCGCGCCTTACCTGTACGGGTGTAATATGCTGGATTTGGGCTATTTCGTGTGAAAATATATGAGTCTTCCCATTGTCGAGACAAATAAAAAGAGCCCTTCTGTATTGGCTTAGTCTCTCTATTGTTTTGTGGGGAAGGTTTTTGTAATAATTCTTTATTCGCATCGTAAGAGTGTTTAACTTTAGTTGTCTTCGAATTTACATTAAAAAACCGAAGAGTGTTAATTTAATAACAAGCAAAAGTAAACTACTTTATTAGAGATTGCAAATTTTTGTTAATAAAATAACAGGTAAAATTTGAAGGAAGAAAAAAACTGATTTGAGTCTAGAACATGAATCCGTAACCAATAGTGGCCTGTAGCCTATTGGCAAAGCCAAACTCTACAAAGGCATTGTGATGGTTGTTAATAATAATAGTACTACCAATTAGTAAATTCCATTTTTGTTTAGCTTCGATTGTGCCACTGTATTCGGCTGTCTCACCAAAAAGAGGAACCAGTTCGGGACTTATTTCCGATACCGTAATTTCGCCTTTAAACGATTGATTGTTACTTAAAAACAGAGAACCAACCCAAACCATTAAGTCAAGTTTATCAGCCTTCGTATTTATCATCCATCCAATTTTTGGACTTAGAAAGTGATTATTGAGATTTTCATCTAAATCTGAGGGATTTGTTACAGTGTATTGGTAATCGAGAAGAAAAACCAGATTTTTATATCCAATGGAGAAGGTTGTCCCAAAACCAAAAGTACTACCACTGTATTTTATTTTTTCATCTAAAACAATTGTAGTGTCTATTGTTAAAAGATCGCCGGGACCAAATGGGTTTTCCACAATAATGCCATCTATCACCAAATTGGGGTTTATTTGCCCGGAAGTATATCCAAATATTCCATAAATATTTAGAAAAGGTAAAATCCATAAATTGGGTTTGAGATAGGCCTTAAATTCACTGGCTACAGTGTTTTGAGTCATTGAGCCACCACGAGCGAAAACATTAATATCTTCTTCGCCATTATTAACTGTACCCCTTACTTTCAAGTCTTTGCTAATGTATGCTTGCTCGTACATTAATGCAGATGTAGCCATGCCAAATGCCAATGGAGTTGAATGTCCCTTCTTTTTAACTGATTTATTGAATAGCGGCAGTATCTCTACTAAACCCTCACTATTGTTATTTAAATGTTTGCTTTTTAAAATCATGCCCGGAATATTTTGCTGGGCATTAAGAATAATTGGAGAAACAATTATAATTGAAACAATTACTCTAATAATAAAAGAGAGGAAAAAATGCTTCATTGTTATTTGCAAAATAGTGACCAAATTATAAAACAAATATAAAAAAACATAAGTATCCCACCTTCCAAGCGCGAAATAGATCGCTTAAGGCCACCAATATTCAATTGAATAAATACTACTAATAGCAGAGCAGAAATAAACAGTATGCCCATTTCAATGTTTAATTTAATATCGTATTCAATTGGTTTTATTAAAGCACTAGTTCCAAGTACCAAAAAAATATTGAAAACATTTGAGCCAACGGCATTGCCAATGGCCAATTCTGTATTCTTTTTAAGGGCTGCCAGAATTGAAGTTACCAACTCGGGAAGGGAAGTAGCAATGGCAATTAAAGTTAATCCAATTACAGACTGCGATAAATTAAAGTCGATACTTATTTGATCAACTCCTCCAACAATCCATTTGCCTCCAAAGAACAACCCAATTATTCCTGCAGCAATCATTCCTATGGAATTAGCAACAGGCATTTCCTTTATCGCATGGTCGGAGGCTGAGGAATCTGCTTTATTCGATTTAAAGAATGAAAAATAAAGGAAGCCTGCAAGAAGCGCCAATAAAATTATTCCATCAGTAGTACTAATTGAATTGCTTGGTTTTCCAAACCACTGGTCGTTTGCCAATAAGGCAAGAATTACAATAGCAAATATGTTGAAGATAATATCGGCCCTGCATTTTAGGCCGGGCATTTTAATCGGGAAGATTACTGCCGTAATTCCAATAATAAATAAGGTATTTATAATGTTGCTGCCCAAAACATTACCAATTACCAGATCGGTGCTGCCTTCAACACTTGCAAATACATTTATTATGAGTTCGGGTAGGGAAGTACCCAAGGCAACTATTGTTAATCCGATTACCAATTGTGACAGACCTGATTTTTTACCAATAGAAGCAGCTCCGTCAACTAGCCATTTTGCACCAAAAATTAGTACAATAAATCCTGTAAAGAAAAGTAAATATGTTTGCATTTATTGCTGAATAATTATTGGTGAATAGTTACTAGGGAATTGTGAACAGATAATAGTTTTTTGAAGTTTTTCATTTACTCATTCAATCATTATCCTCTTGCTCCAAAAATATCTGTTCCAATTCTAATCATTGTGCTTCCTTCTTCGATTGCTATTTTATAGTCACCCGACATTCCCATCGAGATTTCTGAAAACTCAGGGTTGTTGCTAAAATAATTTGATTTAAGTTGTGTAAAATAGTTTTTTAAATTGCGGAATTCTTTTCGAATCTGTTCGTTGTTTTGGGTAAATGTTGCCATACCCATCAGCCCGGTTATTTTAATGTTTTGCAGTGTTTTAAAATTCTCATTATTCAGAATTTCTTCGGCTTCCTGCATATTGAGGCCAAATTTTGTTTCTTCTTCTGCAATGTGAAATTGAAGCAGGCAATTGATAATTCGATTGTTTATAACTGCCTGTTTGTTAATTTCTTTAATTAATCGAATCGAATCGACAGCATGAATTGTATTTACAAACGGAGCAATAAATTTTACCTTATTTCGCTGAAGATGACCAATGAAATGCCAAATAATATCAGAAGGTAATTCGGGTTGTTTGGCAGCCAGATCTTGAACTTTATTCTCCCCAAAAATCCTTTGTCCGGCAGCGTAGGCCTCCAAAATAAAACTGTTAGGTTTGGTTTTAGAAACTGCCACCAACTGTACCTTTTCAGGAAGTTGATTATTGTATTTTTTAATGTTTTCTTTTATCGACATTAATAAATGAATTAAGGGACAAAAGTAAGAAAAAGCCTTGTTATTTTTTTTATTTGATTTGAGAAAGAATAAGTGTTTCGAGGTTCTCTTAGAAAAACTAAACAATTGAACTATCAATTTTCTATTTTTGCATTTCAATATTTAAAATGAAATCACATTTAAGTTATTTATTAAGGCAGGTCATCTTCTGGATGTTGATATTTACCGTAAACCGGATAATATTTTTGGTTTATTATAAATATCTGCTTAGTGCCGACAGTATTGGTTTTTCTGAGGTTATGCAGGTTTTCTATAATGCATTTAAACTTGATCTTTCAACAATAGGATACATACTTGTTTTTCCTTTTTTGCTTAATTTATTTGTGAGAGCAACTACGGTTAATTTATTTATTCGAATTAATCGTATTTACAGCATGATGGCTTTAGTAATCTACCAAATGATCAGTCTTGGCGAACTTCAACTTTATGGTGAGTGGAAGATAAAACTATCAGCCAAGGCATTGACATATTTAAAGGAGCCTGATGAGGTGCTTAGTTCTGCCACAAATAATGGGATAATTATTACAGTTGTTTTGTTTTTTGGAATCGTTATTGGCTTTTATTATATTTATAATTATCTTCTTAGCAAAACAAAACCTAAACCGCTTAACTTTAAAAAGCCCTTAGTTCTTGCTTATGTTTTTATTGTTCCGGTAGTTCTGTTTGCAGGAATACGTGGAGGGTTTCAGGCAATTCCAATCACTGCCAGCCAGTCATATTTCTCAAAACATGATATTTTGAATATTACTGCCGTTAATCCGGCTTACAATATGATTTTTAGTATAATGGACTATCAGCAAATAAAAAGCCAGAATATTTTTAAAACTCTTGATAAAAAACAGGCTTTGGTGATAGTGAAAAGAATTCATAGAGTTGAAAAGGATACAACCACTATAATTATAAATACTCCAAGGCCAAATATTGTAATTATTCTTCTGGAGAGTTGGACGGCAGATATTATAGAATCGTTGGGGGGCGATATCGGTTTTTCGCCCGAGTTTCGTAAACTTGAAAATGATGGTTTGTTGTTCACTCAGTTTTATGCTACTGCTAATCGTTCGCAACAGGCCATTGCTAGTTTGTTTTCTGGAATACCAGGCATACCAGTCACAACCCTTACTAACCACCCCGAAAAGTATCCTTCTGTTCCCAGTCTTGTAAAAACACTGAATAAAGAGGGCTATAGTTCTTTATTCACATTTGGCGGGAAGTTGATTTATGGAAATATGAAATCGTATTTGCTCGACAATGAATTTGATGTAATAGTTGAGCAAGATGATTTGGAGAAGGATTATTTGGCAGGAAAACTTGGTGTTTATGATGAGTTTGTTTTTGATTATTTCGAGAATCAGATTTCAGAAATGAAACAGCCATTTTTTGCCAATATGTTTACATTAAGTTCGCATTCTCCTTACGATTTTCCGGGGCCAAGACTGTTTGACAATATTGAGATAGAAGGTGATTTTGTGAGTTCAGTTTATTATACTGATAAATGTTTGGGAGAATTTTTTGAAAATGCGAAAACCAGTAATTATTGGGAGAACACTTTATTTGTGATAATGGCCGACCATTCTCATAATTCACCTAAAAATCGCCCTATACAAAGTTTTGGATACCATAAAATACCACTTTTAATAACAGGAGGGGCTCTGGCGGAGGAGTATCGCGGAAAGCAAAATAATAAGTTGTGCTCTAATGTTGATGTTACAACAACATTGCTTAAACAATTAGGCCTCAGTGCAAATGACTTTTTTTGGAGTAAAGATATTTTTAATCCATACTCTCCTGAGTTTGTATATTTTGAACTTAACGATGGGTTTGGCTGGAAGCGTACTTATGGGGAGGAAGTATTCAGTATTAAGAATAATCATAACTACGTTCAAAAGGTTTCAGAAGATAAGAAAGAAGAGTTAAACCTTGAAGGACGTGCTTATTTGCAGGTGTTGTTTGATGAGTTTATGGAGTATTAATCCTAATTACCTTTGGCTCATTCTATAAACTGGTGTATTGGGTTTTACCAAATGTTTTATTTTATCAAAACTTAGTAGTATTCTGGTTGCACCTTTAGAATAAGGTGCTATTTCGTAACTATTGTAAACAAATCCAATTCCCCCTGCATCCACAAAAAGGTTTTTGTTTGGATTTACCTGCTCCACAAAAAAACCGGCATCCTTCAGATTTATTTCTTCAGGTATTTGGTAATCTGCCCTCAGTTGATTTGTTAACATCAATGTTAGGGTGCTGTCAATATTATCTACAAAAATATCTTTATAAAACATTTTTGAACCATTGTCGAGGTTAATTATGTCGTACGAGAGATTACTCATTCCATGTGCTCCACCTGCATAGGCATACCTTAAATATTCGGTGCAAAGTAAGTAATTCGAATTATAAACAACCGACATATTTATCATCTTTTCCCAATTGAATGAAGCACCGCCAACTTCATGCCAGCTCTTTGTTTGTTTATCGTAGTTGTCGAAGTATTCCTTTTCAAAATTATCAAGCATGGACTGTGGTTCAACAAGGTCGAAACCTTTGCCAAAATAACTCTGTGCAATAATGTCTTTTACCGAATCGGCAATGGATGGCTGAAAATATTTGTTTGTGGGATAGATTATTGTAAGTTCAATTTCAGCAACAGGTGAATCGGTATTATTATTGTCGAGTTTGTGTTCTGAATTCAAATAGTAAATTTCAAAAGGTAAACTTCCATTTGGATAGTATTCCTTCATCTCAAAATCAATTGGTTTCTCTTCATCAGTATTCCAAACACCGTCATAATTGCCACCTTCAATTAGTCCTATAAATGTGTATTCTTCACTTCCAAATTCTCTAAGTTTTAACGAATCATATTTATCAATGCTACCACTTAGTTCAATGGTTTCGCCATAATACATTTCATTATTCTCGTCAGAAAAGTAATAAACGTAATTGCCACTAATATTATCGTAAAGCCTTACAATGTTAGCCGTTACATTAATATTTTCACCAATGCTGCCTTGAAAGCGTTTGTAATATTTGGTTTCCTGAGTATTTTTCTGAGAAAATAAAATGCTACTTACTATTAATAAAATGCTTGTTGCTAACAGTTTGAAGTACATGCTAATGAAAAGTTTCGTTGATTAATTATGTGCTTGCAAAAGTAATTATTATGATTAATTATTGTAGCAATAAAACAGGAAGTTTTTATTTTTGCATAATTATTCTCCAGCCAGTTTATGATATATTTACTTCTTACAATAATTACATCTGTATTAATCATTATTTCTTTTAAGGTTTTCCATATTCTTAAAATCAACCCATTTCAGGCAATAACGTTCAATTATTTTTTTGGATTTATTTATGGTATTTTATTTTGTGAAAGAGAATTTACAATAAATGCTATTGTTGAGAGTCAATGGTTTTGGCCGGCTATAGCTATAGGTTTCGTTTTTATTGCAGGTTTTTTTCTTTTTTCGCGATCAACTAAAAAAGCCGGAGTTTCAATTACTGCAATATCAGCTAAAATGTCGGTGGTGATACCTGTTGTGGCAGGCTTTATTATTTTTGGCGATTCCATTACATATATAAAAGTATTAGGGATAATGTTTGCCATGGTTTCATTTTATTTGGTGTTTAAAACAGAGAAAAATAAAGCTATTGATGTTAAATATATTTTGTTGCCATTGCTTTTGTTTCTAGTTTCGGGCCTAAACGATTTATTAATTAAATATGTTCAGCATCATTATTTAAGTGGTGAAATTTTAATGTTTTTATCAATAGTCTTTTTTTCTGCCTTTGTTTTAGGTGTTATTTATTTGGTGCTATCAAAGGCAAAAGAAAACAGAAAAGTTTTATTCTCAGCAATCTTTGGTGGATTTGTGCTAGGGAGTTTCAACTATTTGAATGCATGGGCATTTATAAAGAGCATGGAAATTTTTGAGTCGAGTGTGCTATTTCCAATAGTTAATGTTAGCGTTGTTTCAATAGCCGCCTTGAGTGGTGTAATGGTTTTTGGTGAGAAACTTAAAACTATCAATCAGATAGGAATTATTTTATCGATATTGGCAATTTTATTAATAAGTTTGGCAAATGGAAACTGACAGTTACAAAACTATTAAAACCGGAGCGAAGGGTATTTATAAAGAGAAGGGTAGTAAGTTCATTGCCATTAGCAAACATATTACAAGCGAAGATGAGTTCAAATTGTTTCTTGATGAAATAAAAAAAGAATTTTATGATGCAAGACATCATTGTTATGCCTGGCGTTTGGGGCTTGAGGATGACCGATACAGAAGCAATAATGATGGTGAACCATCGGGTTCGGCAGGTAAACCAATATTAAACCAAATACTTTCAAAAAAACTTTTCAACACTGCTGTAATTGTAGTAAGGTATTTTGGTGGAACAAAACTAGGTGTAAGCGGACTAATTGGTGCCTATAAAACTTCGGCTAGGGAAGCGTTGGAAGAATCTATTGTAGTTAAAAGATTTGTATACAATACTTTAGAATTACATTTCAAATATCCTCGACTGAATGATGTTATGCGAATAGTAAAAGAAGAGAATATTTCAATTACGGAACAAATTTTTGAACTGGAATGTTTATTAAGAGTCAAAATTAAAAAAAATGATACTGAAAGGGTAATTTCGCGACTGACATTATTTCATGAAATTAAGATAAAACCATTGTAAAGCAATGTTTTATCTTTTTTTGGTGGTACTTGCATATACTTAAAAAAAACTTAAAAGTCAATGAAAAGAAATGTTTTTTTTTCACTTTTTTTAATGGATATTTGCTCTACTCTTAAGGCAAATAATGTAAATAAGGGTGATGTAGTTGACCCTTAAAAAGTTAACTGCTTTTTACCAACTGAATTTATTAATTATCGACAAAAGATTATTCACCACATGAAGAAAAAGCATACTGATGTTTGGGAAAAGTGCTTAAAAGTAATCAAGGATAATATACCAATGCAAGCATATAAAACCTGGTTCGAACCAATTAATCCAATTAAACTCGAAAATGATATTTTAACCATTCAGGTGCCAAGTCAATTTTTTTACGAATGGCTAGAAGAAAATTATATTGGATTGTTGAAGAAAACAATTAAAAAGGAACTTGGCGGGATGGGGAAACTTGAATACAGTATTATTGTAGATAATTCTTCGAAAAATTCTAAAGTATCTTCTGTTAATTATCCGGCAACTGATAGAAGAGCCACTCAAAATAAACCAATGAATATGCCATTAGATATTAACAAAGGCAAATCCAGAGATATTCCAAATCCATTTATTATTCCCGGCCTTAAAAAAATTAAGGTTGAGTCGCAACTGGTGGAAACATACTCTTTCGATAATTTTATTGAAGGCGATTGTAATAGGTTGGCTCGTTCGGCAGGATGGGCAATATCTGAGAATCCTGGAAAAACAGCATTTAACCCCTTATTAATATATAGTAATGTTGGGCTAGGTAAAACACATTTGGCCCATGCAATTGGTCTTCAGGTAAAAAGTAACTTTCCAGATAAAACTGTTCTATATGTTAAAATGGACCAGTTTATGAACCAATACATCGATTCGGTAAGAAATAATAACCAAAATGATTTTGTTCATTTTTACCAAATGATTGACACTTTAATAGTGGATGATGTTCAGTTTATTGCCGGAAAAGAAAAGACTCAGGATGTTTTCTTTCATATTTTCAACCACTTGCACCAAAATAATAAACAGATTGTTCTTACTTCTGATAAGCCTCCTGTTGAGTTAAAGGGCTTGGAGCCACGCTTACTTTCGAGGTTTAAGTGGGGGCTGGCTGCCGACTTACAAATACCTGATCTGGAAACGCGGATAGCAATACTTCAAAAGAAACTTTATAAGGATGGCATTGAAATGCCTTATGATGTAATTGAATATCTTGCTTACAGCATAACAACAAATATAAGGGAGATGGAGGGTGCGCTAATTTCAATTTTGGCTCAGTCAACTCTTAACAAGAAAATTATTGATCTTGAACTGGCAAAGCGAATGATTGATAAATTCGTTAAAAATACTACCCACGAAATTTCAATTGATTATATCCAAAAAGTGGTTTGCGATTATTTTGATATGCCCCTTGAGGCCATAAACTCGAAAACCAGAAAACGGGAAATAGTACAGGCACGTCAACTTGCAATGTTTTTCTCCAAAAAACACACAAAAAATTCGTTGGCTACTATTGGACTCCACTGTGGAAACAAAGACCACGCAACAGTATTGCATGCATGTAGGACTGTAAATAATTTGGTTGAAACCGATAAGCAGTTTAGGGTGTATGTTGAAGAAATAAACAAGAAACTTAAGATTTAAGGTTTTTTTTGTTTTATATACCGTTTTATTTATTAAATTACGACTTAAAAATTATCAAGATATGAACGTCTTATTTGTATGCTTAGGAAATGTTTGCAGATCACCGATTGCAGAAGCACTTTTAAAAAAGAAATATACCGAGTTGGGTATTGAGGGAGAAGTTTGCTCAGCAGGATTTGAACCTTATCACATAAATAAACCACCTGATGTTAAAGCAATAAGTACAGGTAAATTCTATGGTCTGGAGGTTACTGGTCTTGCACGATTATTTGTGAAAGAAGACTTTGATCGATTTGATAAGATTTATGCCATGGACTCACAAAACTATTATGATGTTGTTGAACTTATCCGTACAAAAGATGATGTTGATAAAATAGATTTAATAATGAATACCATTGAACCGGGGAAGAACAAAACACTTCCTGATCCATTTCACAGTGGTGTTGATAATTGTCATACTGTATATAAATTACTTGACAAGGCAACTGATGCAATAGTAAAAATAGCACAAGAGAAGAGTAATAAATAATAAAGTGCTAATCGGCAAACCATCCAAGGCAGATATTATTTCTGCCCACAACAGAATAAAACCTTATATAAACAGAACTCCTGTTTTAACTTCACAAATTTTGAACTCTTTGTTTGGGGCTTCGCTATTTTTTAAATGCGAAAACTTCCAAAAAGCGGGTGCTTTTAAATCAAGGGGAGCAGTAAATGTTGTTTTTCTGCTTGAGCAGAAAATTGCCGAACTTGGTGTTTGTACACATTCGTCTGGCAATCATGCGCAAGCGCTCGCCAGGGCTGCAAAAATTCGAGGCATACCTTCGCATATTGTAATGCCATCAAATGCCCCCAAAGTAAAAGTTAGTGCAGTTGAAGAGTATGGCGGACAGATTACATTTTGTGAGCCTAATCTTAAAGCAAGAGAAGATACTTTAAAGAAAGTGCAGGAGGAAACAGGGTCATTTGAGGTTCACCCCTACGATAATTACAATATTATTGCTGCACAAGCAACTGCGGCCAAGGAATTGTTTGAAGATTTGGAAAACAATTTAGATATTTTGCTTTGCCCTGTTGGTGGGGGAGGGCTGCTTAGCGGAACAGCATTGGCAGCAAATTATTTTAGTGAAGGAACAGAGGTATTAGCCTGTGAGCCTAAAGGTGCCGACGATGCTTACCATTCATTTCGTAAAGGTGAGATTATTCCCAGTGAAAATCCAAATACAATTGCCGACGGACTTTTAACCTCCCTTGGCAAACGGAATTTCCCAATTATTAAAGAGTATGTTAGCGATATTGTTACCGTAAGTGAAGATAGTATTATTGAAGCAATGCGATTGATTTACGAAAGGATGAAGATAGTTATCGAACCATCTTCGGCAGTGCCATTGGCAGCAATAATTGAGAATAAGGTTGATGTGAAAAACAAAAATATTGGAATAATAATTTCAGGTGGAAATGTTGACCTAAATGATTTACCTTTCGGGAAAGAAAAAATATAAAAAATGCAAGCCAGTTTAGTTTTAATACCAACCACCTTAGGAGATTTGGATACTGTTGACAATGTGCTTCCCGATTACAATATAAAACTTACACACGGAATAAAAGTTTTTATTGTAGAACAACTAAGGACTGCCCGTAGGTTTCTTCGTAAAATAAACCATCCTATCCCTATCGATGAGATGACCTTTTATGAGCTTAACAAGCATACCGATCTGAATAAGGTATCAGCTTATCTGAAGGCAATAGGCAAAGGTGAATCTGTTGGTTTGATTTCTGAGGCCGGTACACCATGTGTAGCCGATCCGGGTTCACTGATAGTTAAGATGGCACACCAAAGAAATATTGATATTATTCCGCTTGTGGGCCCAAATTCAATTATTCTGGCATTGATGGCATCAGGCTTCAACGGGCAGAATTTTGTGTTTCATGGTTATTTACCCGTGGATAAAAGTGAGAGGGGAAGGAAGATTCAGCAATTAGAAACAGAAGCCTATAAGAATAAGCAAACCCAAATTTTTATTGAAACACCTTATAGGAATATGCAACTTTTTGAGAGCCTTTTAAAAACCTGTAAAAGCAGTACATTGCTTTGTATTGCATGTAATATCAGTCTCGATGATCAGTTTATAAAAACCAGCAGTATTGAAGATTGGAAGAAGGAAAAGGTAGATCTTAATAAGAAACCTACTGTGTTTTTGGTTTATTTTTAGAAACAGAAACTTTATGTAGTATCGAATAAGTTTTGCTAGGAGGTTGGGACAGTTGTATTTATTTGTTTTTTGGCATGCATTAATTAAAACTAATTGAATTGAAAATATTGACTTGGAATTGTAACGGTGCATTAAGAAAAAAGTTTGGATATTAAAATAAATGTACTAACTTTGTAATTACATTTAAAATTATCTTTTATGGAGTTATCAATAATACAAATCGGGAATTCAAAAGGATTTAGACTCTCAAAGACTTTGATTGAGAAATACAATATCAAGGACAAAGTAGAGCTTATCCTTGAAAAAGGATATTTTATTTTAAAACCTATTTCAAGTCCAAGAAATGGTTGGGAAACTGCATTTAAAGAAATGAATGAAAATGGTGACGACCAACTTCTATTTGACGACGTTTTTGAAAATGAAAATCTGGAAGAATGGATTTAAGTCAATATCAAATAGTTCTTGTTAATCTCGACCCTACAATTGGTAGTGAAATAAAGAAAACCAGGCCTTGTGTTATTATTTCCCCTGACGAAATGAATAAGTATCTTCGGACAATTATTGTTGCTCCAATGACTACTACTTCTCGGAAATACCCAACCAGAATTGAAGTGAAACACGATGGAAAGATTGGTTGGATTGTAATAGATCAAATACAAACAATTGATAAACAACGAATTATTAAAGTTTTAGGAAGATTACCAAAACCTGAAATAAAAGAATTAAAATCGGTGATTAAGGAGACATTTGTAGATTGAAAAGACGAAAAACTATAGCCAAATATATTTGGCTATTTAGTTTTAATTATTCCAAAAAGCATTAAATGCCAGAATAATGCTTATTTCATTTTCGTAGCCTACAAAGGCCTCAAAATTAGTTTCATCATTATATAAAATGCCCCTCACTAAAAAAATTCTATAGCCTTTTTGTCCTTCGCCTGGTTTAGTAACCTCAACATTAAAATTCAGAATAAAAGTATCCTCAGGGGTAGTAAGTTGCATTTCAACATTGTAAGTTGCATTTATGGGTTTTTGGTCTATTATTCTTTCTATGGGAAATGTTCCTGTTAACTTAAGTTCCCTTTCATCATTTTCCTCATTTTGTAGGGTGTTGTAGGTCTCTTTATTAAGGAAGTCGGTGTTTTTAAGTCTGGAAATAAAGTTACCACTTTCATAATCAAGTGCCACGGTAATATCATTATTATTCCATTGTTGTTGTTCACCATCCTTTTCTCCAACTACCGTCATTTTGGCTTTAAAAGTCTGGTATTTTGCTTGTTGGGCAAATGAAATGTTTGTGATAAAAACTAATTGAATTAAAACTACTATTAGAAATTTCATAATTATTTATTTGAAGTAAAAGTACTTAAAAAGATGAAATGATAATTGTTAGTGAGGTTAAGAACATCTTACTCAAAGAAATCTTCTCTGAAGTTTATAAGATAAAGTTTATTTGTTGAGCGGGTAAATGCAGTGTAAAGCCATCGGAGATATTCGATGTTAATCATTTCATCGTTAAGCCAACCTTGGTCTAAAATTACTGTTGGCCATTGGCCTCCTTGTGTTTTATGACAGGTCATGGCATAGGCAAATTTTACGTGCAATGCGTTAAAGTAGGGATTTACCATTACTTTGGCCACCCGCTGTCTGCGCTGTGGAATATCCTGATAATCTTCTAAAACATTTTCAAAAAGTCGGTTTCTGTCCTCACCATTTAAACCGGGTCCATCAATCATAATTGTGTCGAGCAATAGTTTTACCGTAAACTCCTGTTCTTCCGGATAATCGAGGAGCCTGATTTCTGCTTCAGCAAATCTAAAGCCATACAAATCTTCAATCTTGATAACTCTCAAAATCTCCATCATTTCGCCATTGGCAATAAAACCTGCCTTTGATGTTTTCTCCAGCCAGAAATAGTTATTTTTAACAACCATGAGAATATCTCCCGATTCAATTTCCGACTCTTTTTGTAAAATTGCCGACCTAATTTGCTGATTGAAAATATTTGCTCTTTTATTGCTTCTGCAAATTAAAACACCTTTGCTTTCACCTGCATCGTAGAATGTTTGTTGAAGGATTTCGTTAAAATCCTCGCCATCAGATATTATTTTTACATCATTTTTAAACCCATCTAAACTAAGCATTGGCAAACTTGGGTTCTCTTCCCTCAGTTTGTTTCTAAGCGAAGTGGCTGAAAACAAAATGCCCGAATCAAGTGACTGCCGCATTACTTCCTTCATTTCGAATGAATGTGCTGTAATATTGTATGCACCCTTTAAATATTCAAAATCAAGGGCAGGGCTGATGTTGAGACCAACCGGTGGTAGTTGTGCAGTATCACCTACTAAAACAATTTTGTTCCCTGAAGAAGAAAAAACGTATTCGATAAGATCGTCAAGCAAGGAACGGCCTGAAAATCCACCTTCATTGTTTTGGCTACTATCGCTAATCATCGATGCTTCGTCAACAATAAACACGGTATTCTGCAATTTATTTTTCCCCAAAGTAACTCTTGGAACGCCGCTGCTTGCAGTAACAATAAAATAAATATAACGATGAATAGTGTGGGCAGTTTTACCGGTATATGCCGAAAGTACCTTGGCTGCCCTTCCGGTAGGGGCCATTAGTACAAATTTTTGCCCGCTTATTGCTAAAGTTTTTACGTAAGCTCCTAAGATGCTGGTTTTCCCTGTGCCGGCATAACCTTTTAGAATGTAGGCCGGATTTTCCTTTTCAGAAGTATGAAAACGAGAGATATGGTTTATGGCTTTTTGCTGATCGGAAGTTGGGTTAAGCGCAAAACTTTTTAGTAACTGTATTTCTAACTCGCGGCTATTCATGTTTTTGGCAGGCTTAAAAAGGGTATCCAATACCAAAGTTAATAACAAAATCGTTAAACTGAAGATAATCGACACGTAGTCTTTCACCTTCAGGAAAAGCCGGATTTATGAATGGTGCAGCAAAATCAAGCCTAAAAACAAAAAATTGAAAATCGAAGCGTAAACCTAAACCAAAGTCAGCGGCAAGTTCCTTGTAAAAATCCTTAAATTCAAATTTCCCACCCGGAAAAGTTTCTGATTCATTATAAGTCCAAATATTTCCAATATCAACAAAAAGTCCGCCATGGATAAAATGATAAATTGGGAATCTGTATTCAATGTTATACTCTAATTGTATATCTCCAATTCGTTCAAACTGGTCGGTACCATTGTAAGAACCAGGTCCCAATTCCCTAAAAATCCATCCGCGCATACCATTTGCCCCTCCAGCATAAAAACCTCTTTCATAGGGGATTTCTTCAGAATTTAAATAAGGAACACCAAGTCCAACAAATATTCTGCTTGCAATAGTTGAATTCTTTTCCCTCAGTTTGAAGAATTGTCTATAGTCAAAATCTACCCTGATATATTGAGAGTAACGCACGCCAATAAACTCGTAATAACCTTCACTGGTTTTTTTTGTTCCAAAAAGAGAATTAATTCCATAAAGCAGGTTACCTGAAGTTTCAAAGTTAACTTTAAAATATTCAAAGTTTTTCAAGCCTTTGAGACTCTGGTTGCTAAAAACAAAACTATAGTTTAACCCAAGAATAGTGTGATCTGAGTATTGCTCCTTTAAACGTTTATTTGTTTCTTCTTCAAGTTCCTTTTCAAATTCAGGTGTTGGATCAATATTAACATAGTTAAAGTTTATAGGAGTTATAATATGCTTTATTTTTTCGTTTTGATTCCATGAATAACCAAGATTAAGCAGAGTAATGTTTCTTGAATAATTAGACCTTAGTTGATAGTTGAAACCAAAAGTGAGATTTGAAATAGGGCTATATTTTTGATTGAAACCACGTAGTTTTATGGGCGAAAAGAATCTGGGGAAAAACACAGTCCCTTCTATTCCAGCCTCAAATGTATTGAAGATTCCTTTACTTCCGTCACTTTCACTTATGGACTGCGCTTCAAATCCACCATTTAGTCTAATTCTGAGTACTTCTGCTCTTTTGAAAATATTTTTATTGAGAAAAATAACACTTCCTCGCATACCTAAATCGCCACTTGAATTTGTGCCTTCGGCTTCAACAGTAAAAACATTAAGATTGCTACGTTGCATGTTTATCTTGCAATCGAGTAATTTATTCTGACCTTCAAATGTACTTTTTCGCAAAGTGTCAAACCCTATATTGGCAGTTCTTATTATTTGATAATTGAATAGGCGACGGTAGGTGTTTTGAACATCCAAGGCTGAATAAGGTTTTCCTGGTTTTATTTTAATGGTTTGATTAAAAGCTGTTGGTTTAATTTTTTTCTTGGTTCCGCAAAGAAAGTTGTAAGAGTATTGTTTATCATCTTCCCAAAAATTAAACTTAACTACTGTGGTGTCAAATTGTTGTATTTCTGTGGGTCTGAAATCAGGAATTATTGTAACAGAATTAATAAAGTACCTAGTATGATTACGCTCTTTAAATTCACCCAACTTTTTTGTAGGCTCTCTAATACTATTAACTTTAAGAGTAACATCCATAGTGCGATCCAGGTGATTGCTATCAACAACAAACTGTATATAATTTCTACTGAACATATAATAGCCTGAATTACGTAGGTTGGAGGTTATCCTGTCCCTTTCGTCATCCATGGTGTAGGCATTATAAATATTGCCTTGTTTGATTAGTGTTTCGTCTAAGTGTTGGAAAACGAAAGATTTAATAACAGTGTCCTGTATATTATAAGTTATATTACTTATTTTGTATGGAGTAGATAAATTTACCATAAAAGTAATTCTGTCATTAATACCTTTAGTCTTAAGACTGTAACTTACTTCTGAATTGAAAAAGCCAATATTTGCAAGGTATATTTCCATATTGTGGGCTGACTTTTTCAGGTTATCAGTTTCAGTATAAACAGGCTCTTCACCATAGTTTTTATTGAGCCAGTTATTGAATTTGGTTGGTTTTTTAATATTTTTATAATAGAAATACAATTTAGGTTTCCAGAAAAGAAAACTACTGTTTGCCTTTGGTTTGATAAAGTCCCTAAGTTCTGAATTTTTAACCTCTTCAGGTTTATCTACAATAGAAATAGAATATTTGTGAGTAAGTTGTTGACCTTCGGGAATAAACTTTTTTACTGAACACGATGCCCCAATCCAAACTAATGTAATCAGGATAAAAAGTTTGAATAAATTGTGTTTCAAAGAATTAAGATTTTGTTCCAACAATTAGTTTTATCTTCACAAAGTTAAAATTCTTTTTGATTTGTTTAGTATCTATAAGCAATTGCATTAATATTCATTCCTGCCCCAACAGATGCAAATAATAATAGATCGCCTTTATTAAGTTGATGATCTTCAATGCAGATATTTTTTATTACCCTATCAAAAAGAGTTGGTATAGTGCCCACCGAACTGTTGCCAAGTTTATGGATACTCATTGGCATTATTCCTTCAGGGATATTTCTTTGCTTATAAAGCCGGTAAAGTCTCTTCACTATTTCTTGATCCATTTTTTCATTTGCCTGGTGGATGAAGATCTTTTTTACATCACTAATATCGGCACCTGCTTTATCGAGGCAGGCTTTCATTGCATTTGGAACATTGGTAAGTGCAAACTCATAAATTTTATGACCATACATTTTTATGTATTGGATATTTGGGTCGGCATTAGTATTATTGCTTTTGCCCATAAAGAGGTAGTGGGCTTCTTTTTTTGAAAAAGTTGCAGAAGTAAAACTCAGAACACCTTCTTTGGTATCGCTTTCAATGCCTTCAATAATTGCAGCGCCTGCCCCATCAGCATATATCATCGAGTCACGATCATATTTGTCAATTACCCTAGAAAGGGTTTCGCTTGAAATTACCATACATCTTTTGGCCATTCCTGATTTAATGAAGGACTGGGCCTGAATTATTCCCTGAAGCCATCCTGGGCAGCCAAAAATTATATCGTAAGCAACACAAGCGGAGTTCTCAATTTTCAAATTATGTTTTATTCGTGTAGCTAAACTAGGAACGAGGTCTGTTTGGATTGAGCCTTTATTAACATCTCCAAAGTTTTGGGCAACAATTATCTGGTCTATTGTTTCCGGGTCAATTCCGGCATCATCAATAGCTCGTTGTGCGGCAATGGTACCAAGATCAGATGCATTTTGATTATCATCGGCATAACGTCGTTCTTCAATTCCTGTAATGGCTTTAAACTTTGTGGTAATTTCATCATGAGTTGAGTCAAAAGGTTTTCCGTTGGTATCGTAAAATTTATTTTTTGCAAAATCGTTATTAGTTACTATGTTTTTGGGGATATAACTTCCGGTTCCGGTAATCACTATATTATTAAATTTCATATTTTTAGTTTTGGTTAAAAACTAGGCGAAATTATAACATTTGTGAATCAAAGAAGCTGTTTGATGTTTTTTTCTCATACTTGAAGGTGATTGCAATAGTAATAAATAGTGTAAATACCTTTGTTACAAACGATTTAGACTATGTTTTTTTGTAGTTAAAATACAATGACAATTAGTAGAATAATGGCGATTTTTAATTTTTTATCTTTTTGTTTGCATAATTAATATTAAGTGTATATTTGCAGCCTCATTTAAGGGAGCTTAGCTCAGCTGGTTCAGAGCACCTGCCTTACAAGCAGGGGGTCACTGGTTCGAATCCAGTAGTTCCCACACACAAAAAGCCTCGTAGTCAATAGATTACGAGGCTTTTTCTTTTCTGTCAGTTTGTCTTAAAAGTTCTAAGGATACACAAAAGGATACACAAAAATCTTACTTAATCCCCCGCATCTTTATCACTTCTTTGACTGTTTCCATGATTACAGTTGTCTTTATTTGATTTAAGTTTAATAATGTGTAAATAATTTACTCCTTTACAGTATTTATAAGTGTTAACATAGTTTGTTTTGGAATGAAGACATACCTACTTCCCAGGTATCATTAGTCTTAAATTGTAATTTTCTGTTCTTATATCATGTGTTCTTTCTTTG
>JAOZNY010000165.1 GCA_029933565.1 Bacteroidales bacterium | reverse complement strand
TAATAAACTGTTGTAATCAATATGTAATTTGTCTTGATAAAATACTGGCATTTGGATTTTTGAGTTTAAGTTTTTTCTTCTTACTTTTACAAATCCAAATTGAGAAAAATGAAAATAGCAACCTACTTAACTTTTATAAAAAGAATTGCATTTGTATTTGTTTTAACCCTACTAACTCAGTTTACTGTCTTTTCGCAATGTCTGCCTGATGGAATTACTTTTTCAACCCAGGCTCAAATTGATAGTTTCCAGACTGACTATCCGGGGTGTACGGAGATATTGGGCGATGTGAATATTGATGGGGATGATATAAATGATTTAACTGGGCTTAATATAATTACGAAAATTTATGGAAATCTCTTGTTTGGTGATTGGTCGCCTAACAACAATCCACTATTAGTTAACCTCAATGGATTAGAGAACCTCACATACATTGGTGGCAACTTGGATATTACTCACAACAATTCGCTCTTAACTTTTATAGGTATCTCAAATCTAGATTCTATTGCAGGTAACTTGATCATCTCGGCAAATTATTCTATACATAATCTTTACGGTTTGGGAAGTATAAATTTAATTGGAAAAAACTTAAGAATAACAAACAACAGTCAACTGACAACCTTTTTTGGTATTGGGAATTTAAACTCCATTGGTGGCAGTCTTAATATTCATTCTAATAATGATTTAACAGATATTTCGTCACTGAGCAATATTACATTTGTGCCGGGAAATATAGATATCTTTAGTAATGATCAACTTGATAACCTAATAGGCCTGGGAAATATATCAAGTATTGGTGGTGACCTAAGAATTGAAGATTTGGAATCATTAGAAAACTTCATGGATTTAAGCAGTCTAAACTCTATAGGAGAGTCTCTAATTATAGATTACAATTATGGCCTGCTAAATCTAAACGGACTTGAAAGTCTAAATACTATTAATGGCAAGATTTCAATATTTAGCAACACCATGCTGAATAGCCTTAGTGGTCTTGAAAACCTTAGTCCTGAATCAATTAGTCAACTTGAAATATATCACAATACGGAATTATCCAATTGTAATGCTCAGAGCATTTGTAATTATTTAGCATCGCCAAATGGAAGTATAGATATTTACTACAATGGCACTGGCTGCAACAACCCCAATGAAATAGCAAACAATTGTGGATTTACAATTTCTTGTCTTCCTTATGGGAATTATCATTTTAATACTCAGGATGATATTGACAATTTTCAATCTATCTATCCTGACTGTAACGACATAAACGGATCAATATTTATTAAGTCAAATGTTGAAAACCTCAATGGCCTGCTGGGTATAACATCAGTGCAAAACTATTTATCAATAAAAGGGGTTTACTATCTTGAAGACCTGCAGGGATTAAATAATGTACAAAATGTTGGAACTTTATTTATTTGGTGGAACGAATCATTAGAGAGTCTGGAAGGTTTGAATAGTTTAGATACTTGTTTTTCCAGAGTTGACATATTCAACAACGAAAATCTTCTTAATTTAAATGGTTTAGAAAACCTGAAATTTATTGGTAGTCATTTTAGTTTAACAGGCTGTAATTTTCTTCAAAATATTGATGGTCTAACTAGTTTAAATACCGTAAATGGTTTCTTTGTTCTGGGTCAAGGTGTATTTACAAATACCAATGGCTTAAATAATTTAGCATATGTTGGAAACGGTTTTGATATACATGATTGCGATTCTTTGACTGATATTTCAGCATTAAGCAACTTATCATTAATAGGTGGAAGTCTAAACATTAGTAATAACTATAGTTTAGCAAGTTTGTCTGGTCTGGACAATGTTGAGCCTGATTCAGTTGACTGGATAGCTATTCGCAATAATTCATCATTAAGCCAATGTGCAATTCAGAGCGTATGTAATTTCTTAGCTGATTCTAACGCAATTGTGGGAATTGAAAACAATGCCCCAGGTTGCAATTCCGAAGAGGAGGTAGAACAAGCCTGTCTGGTTTTTGTTGATGAAACAAGTATTCAAAATCAGATAATTATTTATCCAAACCCTACCCAAAACAAACTTTATTTTTCAGGCAGTGAAAACAAAGTAATAACACAAATCACAATCTACAACCAAATGGGGCAAAAAGTACTGCAAACAAAATCCACAGACAATGCTATTGATATTTCGGGTTTGGAAAAAGGTTTGTTTGTTGTTGAAGTAGAAATAGATGGGGTAAGGTTTAGGGAGAAATTGATAAAAAACTAAACAACATACATTCAATTGAATAAGAAAAGTATAATTTTACGCTTAACAAATAATGCTAAAAAATGAAAAAATCTATCACTTTAATCGCGATTATCACAATAGTATCTTTGTCTCTTTCGGCACAGGGATTTCAGCCACCAACAGAAGGAAAAGCAGTAGTGTATTTTGCACGCATCAGTAGTTATGGTGGCGGTGCTTCCTTCGAATATTTCCTTCAGGATAAATATATTGGAGTTTTTAAAGGGAAAAATTATATGAGATATGAATGTAATCCCGGAGAACAACTTTTTTGGGCATCAACTGAAAATAAGGAATTCCTGACAGCCAATCTTAAAGTGGGTGGTACTTACATTGTAATAGTTGATGTGATAATGGGATTTTGGAAAGCCCATGTTGGGTTAACTCCAATAACCGATACCGATACAGAACTTTTTATGCGTGCTGTAGATTTGATAAATAGTGAAGGTCCTGTTATTACTCCTATATCGAAAATTGACAAAATGAATAAGAAACTCGACAAGTTTATTGATGAGGAACTGGAGCATTATTACAACGAATCAAAGAATGTCAGAAACTTTAAGCATATTTCGGAAGATTTTGCTATTCCGGCAGATCTGTTGAAATAAAGTTGTTAAAAGTTAAAACAATGTCGATTAAAAATAAAAAATGATTTTCTATTATCCACTCTTGAGAGGGGAATCAGGGGTGTGTTAATGTAAGATTTAATCATTTTTTTGTTTTTTTGCGAAAAATTTCGGCAAATTTTAACAACTTCAATAAAAAAAACTATCAGTTTTGAATTTTATAAAAATAATCATTATATTTTTTCTCTTAAGTTGGGCTTTGGGAATAGTAGCACAATCCCACCATCTCACCTCCACCAGCAAAAAGGCTGTTAAATACTACAAACAGGCTGAGGCATTTTATGTGCAAAAGAACTATGCTGAAGCAGAAACAGCTTTGGTTAAATCGCTGGAAAAAGATGATAGTTTTATAGAGGCCATGTTTTTGTTGGGCGATATTTATCGCGAACAGTATAAAAACCTCGATGCAATTGGTAGTTATGAGAAAGCTGTGGCATCCAATCCGTCATTTTTCCCGGCAGCAATTTATTTTCTTGGCGACCTTTACCTCGAAGAAAACCAATTCGACAAGGCGATAACTGCTTATACAAATTATCTTAAAATAGAAGGTGCTTCGCCCGAAAGGGCAATGCTTGCAAAATTTGGTTACGATAAGGCTGTTTTCAGAAAAGAGGCAATACAAAACCCTGTTGTTGATGAAATATATCATCTTGATTCTATCATAAACTCCGAACAACAAGAATACATCAACTATGTTAATGATCAAGAAAACTATCTTGTATTTACAATTAGAGATTCGGGTCCTTTGGGGATGTTAAGTAGTACAATTCATGAGTATTTCATGGAAAGCACAAAACAGGATACTCTATGGCAAAAGCCCAAGGTAGTAAACCTTCCTGCCACTGAACGGCTGGACAGAGGAGGAATGAACCTTTCATTTGATGGGAAACAGATGTATCTGTCAGGTTGTGGATGGGTAGAAGGATTTGGGAGTTGCGATATTTACACCAGTAAATTACATGAAGGAAGATGGCAAAAACCTAGTTCTCTGTCAAGAAGTATAAATTCATCGTCATGGGAATCGCAGGCATCAATATCTGCTAATGGCATGAAAATATATTTTACCTCTAACAGAAAAGGCGGCAAAGGTGGTTCCGACATTTGGATGAGCATTAAAATTAAAGGCAAATGGACTCCAGCCATAAACCTCGGCGACAGCATAAACACTGCGGGTAACGAAATGGCCCCCTTTATCCATGCCGATGGTAAAACACTTTACTATTCTTCAAACGGCACAATTGGTATGGGCGCTTACGATCTTTTAGTTTCAAGAAAGTTGCCTACAGGAGAATGGACAAAAGGTAAAAACTTGGGCTATCCCATTAATTCCAAAGACAGCGATATTAATATTTTTCCTTCCATTGATGGAAAAAAAGCCTGGATTTCATCGAACCGTGAAGGTGGAAATGGTGGTTTCGATATTTATTCTTTTAACTTGGATGAATCCATTAAGCCAAACGAAATAATCATTTTAAAAGGAATTGTTATCGATAGTTCTTCAAACAAAGTTTTAGAATCAATAATTGAGATTACTGATTTGCAAAGTAGCGAGGTTTCTAGTATTAGCAATTCTGATGGAGAAAATGGTGAGTTTTTATCGGTGCTTTTCCCCAATAGGGAATACGCCATAAATATTTCCCGCAAAGGGTATTTTTTTTATTCAGGAACATTGAATATTTCCAGCAACGAAAGTTCAAATATCCAAAAAACTTTTAAACTCATAAAAATACAAAAAGGGGCTTCTGCCAGTTTGCAAAATATTTATTTCGATACCGATAAATGGGAGATTAAAGGCGAGTCGCTTCCTGAACTCAACAAACTTGTGGAACTACTAACACAAAACCCCGATTTGAATATTTTAATTGAAGGACATACCGATAACTCTGGAAGTGAAAATCATAATCAATTGCTTTCTGAAAAACGAGCAAAAGCAGTAATGGAGTTTCTGATTTTAAAAGATATTAAACCTAATCGATTATCGTTTGTTGGCTTTGGTGCTGAAAAACCAATTACAGACAATTCAACTGAAAAAGGTAAATCACTTAACCGCAGAACGGTGGTAAGGGTTCTTTAAACTTAACAAGCATTTCACGAAAATATTTCACGCAAAGGCACTAAGGCGCAAAGAATCAAATCGAATAAATCTTTGCGAGCCTCTGCGAATCATAGCGAACCTTAGCGAAACAAAGCGTAACAACTACTTAACAACCAATCGTAGCGTCATTGCGCGAAAACTTTTCCAAAAGTCACGTAAAATAAATCTTTGCGTGCCTCTGCGAATCTTTGCGAACCATAGCGTAACAACTACTTAACAATCAAGCGTAGCGCCTTTGCGCCTTTGCGTGATACTTTAACGTAAAAACCCCATAATTAGAAGCGGTATAAATTAGCCAAAGTAGTTTTGAAACCGTTTACGGAACCGTAAAAAACTGTAATTTCGTGCCTCTTAATTTTGAATAAAAATTTCTAAATATTATGGCAAAAGTCAGAGGTGCAATAGTAGTTGACATTGAGGGCTGTAAAGGTTGTGGAGTATGTGTTCCGGCCTGTCCAACCGATGTTATCGAACTTGCTGTAGAAGTTAATGGAAAGGGTTACCACTACGCATACATGGAGAATCCTGATATGTGTACTGGTTGTACTAATTGTGCAGTTGTATGCCCTGATGGCGTAATTACGGTTTACCGTATGAAAAAAACTGTAGAAAAAGAATAAAGATATGGGTGAATTAAAACTAATGAAGGGTAACGAAGCCTTGGCAGAAGCTGCTATCAGGGCAGGTGCCGACGGTTATTTCGGATATCCCATCACACCTCAATCTGAGGTGATAGAATATTTAATGGCTGAAAGACCTCATGACCGCACAGGTATGGTTGTTCTTCAGGCTGAAAGTGAGATTGCTTCAATAAACATGCTTTATGGTGGCGGTGGAACAGGAAAAAAAGTAATGACTTCATCTTCAAGTCCTGGAATCAGTTTGATGCAGGAAGGTCTTTCCTACCTTGCAGGTGCCGAAATACCTTGTGTTGTTGCTAACGTAGTTCGTGGAGGCCCGGGTCTAGGTGATATTCAACCAGCACAGTCTGATTATTTCCAATCGGTAAAAGGTGGTGGACATGGTGATTACAGATTACCAACTCTTGCCCCTTCCTCAGTACAGGAAATGAGCGATTTTGTGCCATTGGCTTTCGATCTTGCTTTCAAATATAGAACTCCTGTATTGATTGTTTCCGATGGACTGATTGGTCAGATGATGGAAAAGGTTGAGTTATTTGAACAAATTCCACGATTGACAGACGAAGAGGTTATTGCAAAATATCCATGGGCAACCAATGGAAAACCAAAAGGACAGGAAAGAAGAATTTTAACTTCTTTAGATTTGGATCCTTACAAATTGGAAAAGCATAATCATAAGCTTCAGGCAAAGTACCGCAAGATTATTGAAAAGGAAACTCGTTACGAACTAATAGATACTGATGATGCTGAATATTTGTTTGTTGCCTATGGCAGCAGTGCCCGTATCTGTCAGAAATCTGTTAATCTGGCTCGCGAAAAAGGTATTAAAGTTGGTTTATTGAGAGTTATTAGTTTATGGCCTTTTGCCAGCGATATAATCAAAGACTTTACAGTAAAAGGTATTAAAGGATTTCTTTCAGTGGAAATGAGTGCTGGTCAAATGGTTGAAGATATTCAATTAGCAGTACAAGGTAAAACAAAAGTTGAACATTTTGGGCGCTTAGGTGGAGTTATTCACTCACCTGAGGAAGTTGTAGAAGCCCTTGAACAAAAAATAATAGGAGGATAAACCATGGCAGAACTATCAGTACAAGATATTATTAAGCCGGAAAATCAGGTT
>JAOZNY010000408.1 GCA_029933565.1 Bacteroidales bacterium | reverse complement strand
ACAGGTTCTTGGCTCCTGATTCCTGATTCTTGATTCCTGTTTTCCAAATAAGCAAGTAAATCCCTCTTCGTTAATCTTCCGTCTTTACCACTACCTTTAATTTTCTCAAGTTCATTTACACTAATTCCTTCTTCCTTTGCAATGCTTTTTACCAAAGGCGAAAAGTAAATGTCAGAATTAAAAATGTTATCCTTTTCAGTAGTTTTTTCTTCGGATTTTATTTCTTCACTTATTTTAATCTTCTCAATATCATTGCTTATGGTGGCAGTAACTGTTTCTGTTTCTTCATCAGAATTCACACCCTCAGTTTCAATAATGGCAATAATATCGCCCACCTGAGCAACATCCCCTTCATTAAAAAGTACCTTTTTTAAAACTCCTTCCACAGGGCTCGGAACTTCTGAATCTACTTTGTCGGTTGCAACTTCAACTATCGCATCATCTTCACCAACAGTTTCTCCTACTTCCTTCAGCCATTTATTTATTGTAGCTTCAATAATTCCTTCACCCATCTTGGGTAAAACTATTTCATGTATTGCCATAAAGCCAAAATTAATTTGTAGGCAAAAATAGTTAGTATTTCTTATTTTTGAAAAAAAATATTATGCCAAAGATATTAGTCGCTGACGATGAAAGCAGCATCCGCCGAACAATTAAGGATATTTTAGAGTTTGAGAAGTATGAAGTAGAACTTGCCTCGAATGGACAGGAAGCTTGTGATATTTTTGAAGTCAATGATTTTGATGCTGTTTTACTGGATATAAAAATGCCTGAAATGGATGGCATTGAGGCTCTTGAAAAAATGATGCTGATGAAGGATGTGCCTGTTATTATGATTTCGGGGCATGGAACAATTGAAACTGCTGTTGAGGCAATTAAGAAGGGAGCATACGATTTTATTGTTAAGCCACCGGACTTGAACAGACTGCTGATAACACTTAGAAATGCAATCGACAAAACAGATTTGCTCAGCCAAACTAAACAATTAAAGAAGGAAGTTGACCAGAAATATGAAATTATTGGAGAAGACATCAAAGTTTTGGAGATGAGGGAAATGATTTCAAAAGTTGCACCAACAAATGCACGGGTATTAATTTCTGGTGAAAACGGAACTGGAAAGGAACTTGTTGCTCGCCAAATACATATGCAAAGCAATAGGAGCAAGTCGCCATTTATTGAGGTTAATTGCGCCGCTATCCCATCAGAACTAATAGAGAGTCAGTTGTTTGGGCATGAGAAAGGTTCTTTTACCTCTGCTGTTAAACAGCGCAATGGCGATTTTGAACTTGCTAACGGTGGAACGCTATTCCTCGATGAAATTGGCGACATGAGCCTTGCTGCCCAGGCAAAAGTTCTAAGAGCGTTGCAGGAAAATAAAATAACCAGAGTAGGAGGGGAGAAGGAGCTTAATATTGATGTGAGGGTAATTGCCGCAACCAACAAAAATCTTAAAGAAGAAATAGAAAAAGGCCGTTTTCGTGAAGATCTTTATCACCGCCTAAGTGTAATTATTATGATTGTCCCTCCTTTACGCGAACGTAAAAGCGATATTAAACACTTAACAAATCACTTCATTGAGCAAATATCTGCTGTTAATGGGAAAATGCTAACCAGCATTAATGAAGAAGCATTGGAACTTTTGCAATCATTTAACTGGACTGGTAATATCCGCGAACTTCATAATGTAATAGAAAGACTCCTTATTCTGGGAAGT
>JAOZNY010000164.1:2005-6753 GCA_029933565.1 Bacteroidales bacterium | reverse complement strand
AGAGGAAATTATTAAAAACAAAGAATATGCACTTGCAGCAGGAGCTGGAAATGTAATGGGAAAATTAGGAACAAATCTTGTCATTCTTGGTGCAGTCCTGGCAACAAGCAGTGCCATAAGTGGAACTGTTTTTGGCTCATCAAGGCAGATGTCTGTAATTGCAAAAGATGGTTATTTCCCAAATTGGTTATCAATTAGAAAGAATAATGTACCACAAAATGCAATTATTGGAATGGCAGCATTGGCAAGTGTTTTAATATTAATTGGCGGTCTTGAGTTAATACTTGAATTTGGAAGTATTACTTTTCTTTTAGTTTCATTATTAATGGCAGTTGCTAATTATAAAATAAGAGACAAAACTAAGTCGTCTAAATTTTTAACAGGACTATCGGTATTTGGATTAGGGATTGGTGGAATACTAATATTGTATTATGAATTTACAACCAAATGGGAACAGATGATTGCCATAATAATACTTTATTTAATTTTGGCATTTGGTGCTTTTAAATATTCTAAAAGACAAGAAAAATTGAATAATAAAAGGGCATAATAAATTAGGACTTCAAGTAGGCTGCAAAACTCAGCGTAAGTACATATTGAACCTGTCTGCCAATGCATCCCGAAAGGTTTCGGTACAGGTAGGAACATGTCGTTTTTTATAAAAAAAACCTCAATTATTTCATGAAATAATTGAGGTTCAAATATATAAGTCTAATTATTTAAACTTTTTAAGATAAGACTTAAAAGCATCTTTATGAACAAGTATGTCCATGATTTTAAGTTTCATATATTCTTCACTAAAGAAATAGTAACCAAATATTGAACTTTCTGGGCCAACATTTCTGGAGCCGGAACTTGAATCTTTGATGAGATACCACATTTTGCCATTTTTGTCCTTATAATATCCTACCATGTGCATACCATGATCGTCGGTAGTAGTTTTATTTGAAAACCTGAATTGACGGGCATTATCATTAATAAATTCTGAAGGAATATCAAAATCAGGAACTAGAGCCACATTTGTTTCTCTCGAAAATCCTGCTTCCGAAACATCACCACCAACGGTAATTGTATAGCCGTTTTCAATTGCGTAATTCACCACCTTCATAAAATCGTTTAGAGGTACATTATAATAATCTTCACTATGCCACCAATTGTCGTTTACTTCGTATTCAACTTGTTGCCAATAAGGCTTTTGCATATAGGAAAGCACATCAACATAATCATCAATATTTAGTTTTAAATAATCGTTTAAAAATGATACAGGAGTATAATTGTTGCCTTCGTAAGTAAATTGTGTTGGAGGTACACCCATATTATGATTTAATATTGATTTAATTGTTGATACAACCTCATCTTCATTCCATGCATTTGTTTTTTTAACAGAAGTGAGATATGTTTTCATTTCCTTGGCCATTTCGGCATGAGAATAATATTCACGCCCATCTTTGAGCCCATCGTAAACCGAGCGGGGAACAACGCCATATTTTTTATAAATCCTATTTACGGCATTGGCTTCTGAACCTTCATCGAAAACTGAAGTGCCACGAGATGCAACATAGCCTTTTGCTTTTTCAACATATTCCCAATACACGGTAAACATTTCCGAAATTTTAACTTCCTTTTTAAACAAACGATATTCTTCCGATTCGTAAAATGAAGTTGTTGAAAAACACCAGCATGTTCCGGTATTTCCTTGCGAAGTTGGGTCGAAATGCCAATAATTATTATCTGAATATGCATCTAAATTATTTGGTAAATCCATGCCCGACTGATCCATTTCAAATTTTATCACACTTTTCTCGGGATTTTGCTTTTCTTTTACCGCATTAACATCTTTAAGGATAAAATTTTGGTAATAGCCGGGTTTGTATTTCTCGAATTTTGCTTTGTTATTTCCCTGAGCCATAATCTGATATGATGGTAAAATAATGATTAAGGCAATTATTGTGACTAACTTCTTCATGTGTTTATGTTTTTAATTTTTACAAATATATTGTTTTTCTAAATCTGGAAAAGAGATATAACCAATATGCCTAAAATATTCTTTTCCGTTTTTATCGAGCAACACCTGAGTAGGAATTGCTGATATTCCAAAATATTTCATCATCGATTGATTTTTAGTCTTTAGAATATTATAAAATACAACTTTAACTCTCGGATTATTGGTTTTAATTTCTTCCATAACTTTTTCCATCTTTCGGCAGGCCGAGCAACCTTTGGCACCAAATTCAATGAATGTCAAATCAAAGGATTCTCCGTTTTCAGAAAAGTTGTATAAACTATTAACAATAACGGCTTCTGATTGCGCTGCAGTAGAGGATATCTGGCTTTTCATCATATTCGATACGTAGGAGTTCATGCTGTCTTTTAAAGCAAATCCTAAAATGAGTATTGCCACCATTAGTATCAGAACAACTATTGTAGTAATTTTTTTATACATGATTATATTTTAAATTCCATACTTAGTTGAAGAAGATTAAGGTTTTTGCTTTGCTGAAATACTGCATGATAATTCAACGATAAATTTATCCTGTTTATTGGAGAATATGATACTCCAATAATTATTGAATTTCTATCGATGTAAATATCAGATATAAAGTTAGTTGGAATGTTAAAAATAAGATGATCGAAGCGGAGGAATAAATCAATATTTTTCTTTAAGGAATAAATTCCGAAGACTGAATATCCATAACTTTCTAAATCTTTAAAGTTGTTCAAATTCGACATATAATTAAATTCAACACCCATTCTGGCAATATCTTTTAATTTATATCCGGCGAAAGCCGAGAACATTTGCTCGGTCTCTGTACCTGTTTGTCCCGATTGCCGATTATGATAATACAATCTGGTTTGCAGGTTTTTAAGTGGATTAATATCAATTCCAATGGCATATTTAAGTTTACCAAAACTATCCTGATTTATTCGAGGCCCTTCGCCATTAGTTATAGCCGCATCTACGGAAAAAACTTTATTGATTTTATAATAAGCTATAAAACCTAAATCGGAACTTGGCAGATGCCAATATAAATCCTGAAATGTTTGAGATACATAGCGAAGTCCCCAAAATTTTTCCTGAGTAATATAATGATTTTCAAGAATGGCTCCGGCTTGTAAACGTAACTTGCTATTCACTTTCCACTGCAAACTCGCAAACTTTAGGAACATAGTATAATATGCACCTTCAGTTACATCTATATTAATAGGTAAAACATTTCCCGTAGTGTCAGTAACAACAATATTATTTATACGAGTAGGGCGTCCGCGGTCGAGAATAATTTTGGCACTCCATTTATTATTAAACTCGTACTTAAAACCTAAATGAGCACGGCCGATACCATAATTGAAATTATTGTTTTCAATATTGAAGTAGGTTGTTCCAAATACCTGAACGACAGGTCTTAAACTACTAAAATCGAACTTTTTATTTTGAGCATTCAGCATTTGTGTTTTGCCAAATATTATTAAAATTACTAAACTTAATAATAATTTTTTCATCAGAATGTTTATTTTATCAGAAAACAACATAATTAAAAATAAAACCTACTATTATTATTCCGCTTGCAACAATTCCCACAAAAGTGGCTATTAGTTGCCATTTCAATACTTTTTTAAGGATAATTATTTCGGGTAACGAAAGTGCAATTACCGACATCATAAAAGCGAGTGCAGTTCCGAGCGAGACTCCTTTTTCTATTAAAACACTCACAATTGGGATAATTCCTGCAGCATTGGAATAGAGAGGAACGCCAATAAGAATTGCCAAAGGAACTCCATACCAATTTTGGTTTCCAAGCAATGAACTTAAATAATCGGCTGGCACATAGCCGTGTGCTCCGGCGCCAACTGCAATACCAATGATTATATATAGCCAGATTTTGCCAACTATATCAGTTACAGCCTCATAGCCACTATTTATTCTTTGGTAAAATGTTGGTTTTTCTTCCTGAAATTCGGTATTCCCCGATTTAATGCTGAAAACCCATTCGGCAACATATTTTTCGAGTTTGAATTTCCCAATAATCCATCCTGAAAAAATAGCTATTATTAAACCTGTGGTGATGTAAATAGCTGCAACTTCCCAACCAAAAAGGCCAACGAGCAAAACCACGGCAACTTCGTTAATCATTGGTGCTGCAATGAGGAACGAAAATGTTACTCCAAGAGGAACTCCTGCCTCCACAAATCCCAAAAATAGAGGTATGGCAGAGCATGAGCAAAAAGGTGTTATTATGCCCAATAGTGAGGCTAGAATATTTCCTGTAAAAAGCGATTTTCCTTCTAGGATTTTTCGCGTTTTTTCGGGTGTAAAATATGTTCTGACTATTCCAACGCCGAAAATGATTAACACTAAAAGCATCATCACTTTTGGTACCTCAAAAATGAAAAAACGAAGAGTCTCCGTTAAATGGGCTCCTGTTTCCATTCTGAAAATGTCATCGATGATAAAATTGCTTATTTGCTGAAGGTTCCAATAAAGGATTACCCACAAAGGCAGTAATAATGAAGGGATTAACCATCCATTATATTTTTTGTTTATTATTAATATTTTTTCTTTCATGTTTTTTTTTGCCACAAAGGCTCTAAGACTCTAAGAGCCACGAAGTATTTAATTGCCCCAAGCAGGGGCGAGGACTAAAAGGCTCTATGTGATACGAAGTTTTCTTTTTGTCAATCGATTGTTATTTCGAGCCCCACCAAATCATAATTTTTCAAATTCAAATGAAAAATATACTTATGTAATATAT
>JAOZNY010000164.1:0-1905 GCA_029933565.1 Bacteroidales bacterium | reverse complement strand
CCCACCAAATCATAATTTTTCAAATTCAAATGAAAAATATACTTATGTAATATATACCAACCAGAATGAACAAAACGGCCACTATCCTGCGAAACCAGAGTTCAAAGGCTTTTATTTTATTATACATACCTCCAATTGACCCAACGCTAAATGCTATTAACCAGGCAAATACAATTACCGGAATTCCTGTAGCCAATGCAAAAACAAGTGGTAGGTAAAGTCCGCCTGCACTGCTAATGGTAATTGGAATAAGCATACCAAAATATAAAACTCCACTGTATGGACAGAACGCCAATGCAAAGACAATTCCCAATAACAGCACTCCCCAAAATCCGGAATTCGACTTATTCTCCATTTTTTCGGTCAGGCTTCCGATACCGGGTATTGAAATTTTTAATGCTCCAAGCATAAACAGACCTATTATCACCAATAAAGGACCTAAAATCCGTTCGCCCCATTGTTGTATAAACCCTGATATCTGAAACTGATCAGCACCTAAATAGAATATCAACCCGATGCCGGTATAAGTTACTCCACGGCCTAAAGTATAAATGAGCCCCTTTACGAATACTTTATTCTTGCTATCAATATCACGGCTTAAAAAACCTATAGCAGTTACGTTGGTGGCGAGAGGGCATGGGCTTATGGCAGTCATAAGCCCCAGTATAAATGCTGTAATAAACGGGAAATTTGAATTTTCCAGAAAATTTTGTAAAATCTCCATTTTTACTACATTGAGTCAATGGTCTTCTTAATTTTAGCCTCTAATTTTTCAGGACTTGTTCGAGCATTCATAAATGCTTCGTTTGTTAGGTCAACAACTTTGTCGCCTTTTATTATTAATAAGGTCTGCCCGCTAATTTTATATTTGGCAATTAGAGGATTGTTTTCATCTGCTTCAATATCAATTGATTGAAATGGAATTTTTCCTTCAAATTTCTCTTTTATCGTTTTCACGGTTACATCTTCTACGGCGAGGCAAGTTGCACAACGGCGTGTGGAATGAAAATAATATGCTTTAACCTCCGATTTTTCCTGTGGATTTGAACATTCGCGACCATCGCTGATTGCTGCACCATGTTTAGTTGAAGAATTGCAACACTGCCCAAATGATGGCATTGAGGCAATTAATAAAACTATTCCTAAAATACTGATTACTTTTTTCATTCTTTTATAATTAATTGGTTAACAATCTTTTAATTTCTTCTACTGATGGTACTCTGCCTTTAACAAGAATTTTGTTGTTGGCAACGAGTGCAGGCGTTGTCATAACACCATATTCCATTATCTTCATAATGTCTTCCACTTTGCTTACATCGGCATCAATATTTAATTGATTTACTGCCTCTCTTGTTACTTTTTCCAAGGATTTGCATTTGGCACATCCTGTTCCTAAAATTTTAATTTCCATGTTTAATTTTATTTATGTTATTTAATCACAATTCGTAGTTCGCAAAACAACGAACATTATAAATAAATTTTTTATAATCTCATGAGTTGTTTGAATAGTTGTTTTGCCTCTTCCCAGTTTTCTTTATTAAGACAATATTTTATTTTAGGAGCTTCTATTTCTCCTTGTATAAGTCCGGCATCTTTTAACTCTTTTAGATGCTGTGAAAGTGTAGATTTTGCTATTGGAAGTTCCTCCGAAAGGTCACCGCTATAGCAACAACTTTGTTTTGAAAGCAAATCCATAACATACATACGTACCGGATGACCAAGTGCTTTGGCATATCTGGCGGCCTTTTGCTGCTTTAAATCCAATATTACTTTTTCATTCATTTTAGTTCGTTAAATTGCGAACAAAGGTAGATGTTTTTTATAAACAACAATTCTTTTTCGTATTTTTTTTATTATCTCTTAAGGAATAGTATTTCCGTGCAACTAAGAGTAGAGTTTTACCCT
>JAOZNY010000407.1 GCA_029933565.1 Bacteroidales bacterium | reverse complement strand
TACTTTTGCCCCATGGAATCGAAGAGACAGGAAAGAATATCAAAACTCTTGCAAAAGGATTTGGGAGAGATTTTTCAGACGAAAATGCAACATCTGGCAATGGGTACAATGATTACAGTTACTAAGGTTTACGTTAGCCCCGACCTTTCGCTAATCAAGATATATTTAAGCCTTTTCCCAACAAAAAACAGCAATGAAATAATCAATAACATCAAAAAACATTCATCGGAAATCCGAAGGGAACTTGGAAACCGTATTAGGCATCAGTTGAGGATTGTCCCAAAACTATCCTTCTTTCTTGACGATTCACTGGATTACATTGAAAACATTGATAGTCTTTTAACTGAGTGATTGAGTAAATGAGAGAATGAGTAAATGATTGAATAAGAAATTTTCCAATTATCTAATTTTCAAATAACCAATGACTAATAACCAATCATCTAATATAAATTACCAATTACAAAATGCAATACGACCCCATAAAAAGAAAACTGGGAAAGGTCTTTAACTCAGCCCCATTTTTAAGAAAATTGTTTTATCGCTTACTTGATCTGTTGCTTTTAAGATCATGGCACATTCGCAAGGCAATTAAAGAATGGGAAAAAACAGCCAATGGCAAACAAAATATTCTTGATGCCGGATCGGGTTTTGGGCAATACGATTACTATCTGGCCAAGCGAAATAAAAACTGGACAATTAGGGGAGTGGATGTTAAGCAGGAACAAATTGATGATTGCAACGGTTTTTTTAAAAAAATTGGATTAAATAATACTTCTTTTGGCTTTGCTGATCTTACCAAATTCTCTGAACCGGAAAATTACAACCTGATAATTTGTGTTGACGTAATGGAGCACATTGAGGAGGACGAAAAAGTATTTAGTAATTTTTATAAATCACTGAAGCCGGGTGGTATGCTTTTGGTATCTACTCCTTCGGATCAGGGTGGTTCCGATGTTCACGACCACGATCACCACGAAGATGATGGCAGCCATTCATTTATTGATGAACATGTTAGGGATGGTTATGGAATTGAAGATATTAATGCTAAACTAAAAAGTGCAGGATTTTCTAAATCAGAGGCGTTTTATCAATATGGCCCTCCTGGAAAACTTTCATGGAAACTGAGCATGAAATACCCAATTGTAATGCTCAACACATCCTATCTTTTCTTTATTATTTTACCTTTTTATTATTTGCTGACATTTCCATTTAGCCTCGTACTAAACTACATTGATGTAAAAGGCAAACATAAAACAGGCACAGGGCTGGTTGCCAAAGCCTGGAAGTAATAAATAATTATAATTGTTGGATTTTAATTGTGGTGTAATCTACGCTACTATTTTTTTTTGACAATCTCAATATTAGCACTACCAAATTCTAAAAGTGTTTCCTTCTTTACATCGAAGCAGTATTGCTTAAGTTGTGCCTGAAAACAAAATGTAGAATTACCTAACGTTTGATCCTGCCACACATTGTTAATCCAGAAATTTCGTTCATTTTCACGAAAATAAATCTTTACAGACTCTTTTCGAAGGCCATTGATATTATTGATGAAACCATCCAGATCAACAACCATTAGTCCGTAGCCAGCAATAATTGCATATTCTTCATTACTGCTTATTATTGCATCATTTGGGCAACCAATAAATTTACCAATCTTAAACAGTCCCTTATCCGAATTATTAAACTCAACCCACAAATCTTCATTATTTGAGAGTA
>JAOZNY010000406.1 GCA_029933565.1 Bacteroidales bacterium | reverse complement strand
GAAATATATCTTGACCAAAAAAATGGGATATTAAAATGAGAACAGCAATCGAAAAGGAGGTGTTTAACTCAATGCCACATAACTAGGGCAATCCAGGTGAACGAAGATCTTTGTTAAGTGTTAATATTTCTGTCTCAATTTGATAATTTTTCAGATTTCCTTCACCATCATAAACCTTTAGTTGTTGCACTTCGCTACCGGTAATTGTATTGAATACATTAACGCTACCGGCAATTAACTTTACCAGAACAGGGTCTTTTTCATTACTCTTTGCAAATTGTGGATTGTTAGGCTTTATGGCATTTATAAATTTGTTTGCGTTGTTGTTGAATACTTTTGCCAGCAAACCATTATTCTTTTCAATGGTATTTGCCGATGCCCAATAAGAGTTAGTTGTTTGCTCTGAAGTCATTAATTTGGCACATTCAATTTCACCTGTTAATGCAATTTCCTGTCCTTGAAACTTCAAAGAAGTGATACTTCTTGCTTGCTCAACATTTATTTTTTCTGAAACTATTTGCTCGGTTTGAGTAATAACTTCAGTTTCAAAAACTACTGAACTAATTTCACGCTCTTGTATTTCAAGACTAGCAATATTATTCAGCGAAACATTTCTTGGTTCAGCAATGCTAATGTTTAATACTTCACTTTTATCAAATCCGGTATTTTCGTTTAAAAACCAAAAAGCACTCATCAGCAGGGCAATACTTGCTGCTGTGGCCACCATCCTAAACTGCCACGAAACTATCGCTAAACGTTTTTTTAGTTGACTTTTATTCTCAAAAACTATTTCTTGTTTGGGCAGTTGCAACTTATCATGAATTTCAAATTCTTGATTTAAAAATGGATTTAACTTCAAAAACTGCTCAAGTTCTAATTTTTCATTTTTATTGAGGTCACCTTCATAAAATGCTATAAATACATTTTCGTAATTATCTTCAGTTACTGAAGCAAATGCCTGAATTTCAATTTTTTTTATTGCAGATTTCTCTGAAAAAACTAATTCTTCCTTTTCAAGATTTATATTTTCGAAACAATCAAATTCTTTTTTAAGTTCAGGGTTAGAGGCCAAAAATAACATAAGTTCGTTTTCCCCTTCGGCAGTAAGATTGCCATCGAAGAAATCGATAAAATAAATTTCGTAGTTATTTAAATTTATGCTCATGCCTTTTTTAAACTAATACTTCAGGACTCACCAAATATTTTTTCAAAAATAATCTGGCCCTGTAAATATAAACTTTCACTTGTGCTTCGGTAAGTTCTGTAATCTCACCTATTTCTTTATATGAATAACCTTCGTAATCCCTCAACATTATCACCGACCTTTGAATTGCAGAAAGTTTTTGTACCGCCTCTTCGAGTATTTCCTTTAAGTCAGAAAAACTGTTGTCATTATGTCCGAACTCATGAAGTTGCGAATCTAAACTATCCAATCTGGCATTCTTTCTAAAATAATCAATCATTGTGTGATAGGCAGTTGTAAACAAATAGGATTTACTCTTTTTAAAATCCACATCTTTTCTTTTTACCCATAATTTCATAAACGAATCCTGCACCAAATCGTTGGCTAAATCTCTGTCTCTTGTGTTTTTAACCAAGAAACGAAAAATAGCATCCGATAAACTATCGACACATTTATTATACTCGCTTACTGTCATTTAATGCTGGTAAAAATCTATTCACATTACTGTGACGTGAAAGTAGGTAAAAAAGTTACAC
>JAOZNY010000405.1 GCA_029933565.1 Bacteroidales bacterium | reverse complement strand
ATAATTAGTGGGAACCAATAAGTACTTTAGGTGGTTGCCATGTAACAGTATCGCCAATAATACCACGAGGCGCACTGCTAATTTCCATCCAAATTGGTGACACTTTAATTAAAAGATAGGTTTCCGCTTTGTTTGGGTAAAAGTCTTTCCATTCATCTTTCCAATACCTTTCTTTGTCATCTTTATTATCTACTAATTCGGCTATCCCGTGAATCATAACATATCCCGATGCATTACTGTCCAAATAGTAAAGAGTTACTCTTGGGTCGTTTTTAATTTGATTTACCTTTCTGCTTTTTGAGTTGGTGCCAAACCAAACAGTGAGATTAGTTTCGGGATCAAAAGCATCCATCGCCCTAACTCTTGGACGGCCTTCATCATCCAAAGTAATTAAGGCACAAGTGCCCGAAGCAATCATTATTTCTTTTGCTGCACTTACTAATATTTTATTTGTTGAGTCTGTTATTTCTCCACTTTGACTGAAACCCTCTGTAGGCATTAAAATGAAAATTAGAAGTATTAGATAAATGGCTTTTTGTAGTGCTTTCATTTTTTCAAATTTTGGTTAATGCCTTAACTATTCCCAATAAGATATTTCAAGTCACTTAAGTAACAATTTATCGCTAGTGTTAATTATTTGCACTCACTTTAACTCTATCGCCAGTTTACTGCGAGGAGTTTCATTTTAATAGACGCACTCCATTAGTTAATTCTAGAGTAGTGCGTCTATCAAATTACTTACATTTTTCTATCTTCTTTTTGCTTTCCCTGCAGGTTTTTTAGCGGGTTTGCTCGCTGGTTTAGAAGCAGGCTTGTTAGACGGCTTCGTACTAGCCGGTTTCGTAGTTGGTTTATTTGCCGGTTTTGCAGTTGATTTTTCTGTAGGGACAGAAACTTTATTGTCCTTTACATTACTTTTTGTTCCTTTCTTATCTGATGCAGGCTTCCAGTCGTTCTGAACTTTTTTGCCTGTCGATTCCTTTGCGTTTTCGGCTTTAGGGTTATTGACTTTCTCAGTTCCTTTTTTATTGCTTAAATCTTGTTTACTTTTAGAACCGTCATTCCTTTTAGCATAGGATTTATCAGGATTTTTTGAACCAAAATCGTTTTTTCTTGATTTGTTCTGAAGTTCAACTGAAGTATTACTTTTTCTTACTGTAGTTTTATTGTACGAATTATTTACATTAATGTGTACGTTAACGTTTGTATGATACCTTGGTGTTGGGTAAGGTCTCCAAGGGCGATAATATGGAGGATAATAGCCATAGTAATATGGTGAACGCCAAGGATTATAATATGGCCCCCAAAACCAAACAACAACTACTGGAGGATGTACGTAAACAGGGGTAATTATGTAATCCGGCCCATACATATAAACATCACCAACTACCTGTACTTGAGTTTCACCTTCACTGTCTTTTTCTACGTCGATAACTGCTACATCCTGATATTTGTCTTCTTCAATTACTGCTTGAATTGTTACCAAGTGAGTTTCGTCTTTCGATGATTCAATTACTCTTAAATAATCAACTTCACCGTCTTCATTTAGGTCTAAGTTAGAAATCTGAGTATCTGGATCATTAAGTTTCTTCTCAAAATCTTCAAGATCTTCTGCTTCTCCAAATACAGATGCCACTGCTTCTAAATCCAAATTCTCACTAATTTCACTGTCCGTTGCTTCAACGGTGGTAACATCTTGTGCATTCAAGTTAGCAATTGC
>JAOZNY010000163.1 GCA_029933565.1 Bacteroidales bacterium | reverse complement strand
CAGCAGGGGAGATGCAAGATTCGGAAGGGAACTTTTTAGGATATTACAACAACCAGACTGATAATTACTGGCAAAACTACTACCAACTTCATTATGCCAGAGAATTCTCAAAAAACCTAAATCTTACGGCTTCGGCATTTTATACAAGAGGTTATGGATACTACGAGAATTACAAAAATGACAAATCATTTTCATCATTTGGCATGAGCGATACCATAATTGGTGACGATACAATTTCACGATCAAACATGATTACACAAAAATGGCTCGACAATCATTTTTACGGATTTAACTTTTCAATGATTTATAATCCATCAAAACTAAAACTTACTGTTGGTGGAGGATGGAATAGATACGATGGCGACCACTACGGAAAAGTTGTTTGGGCTCAAGTTGCACGTCTGGGTGACCACGACAGAAATTGGTATTCTAACAACGGATTAAAAACCGAAACTAATATTTTTGTTAAAGCAGAATACAGTTTCAATGCTAACATTACTGCTTTTGCCGACTTGCAATACAGGCACATTGATTATTCAATAGTAGGAACCCATGACGATCTTCGCGATTTAACGCAGGAACATATTTTTGATTTTATTAATCCTAAAATTGGACTTGCCTATAAATTAAACAACAGAAATAGCCTTTTCCTTTCTGCTGCTATTTCAAACCGCGAACCAAACCGAACAACTTATCGTGATGCTGATCCAGGCATTGAAATTAAACCCGAAAAACTTACAGATATTGAACTTGGCTATAATTTCAAAACCCCTAAACTTGCAATTACAGCAAATGTATTTCATATGAAATATAAAGATCAATTGGTTTTAACTGGAAAAATAAACGATGTTGGCGATGCCATTATGCAAAACGTAGCCAATAGTCACCGTACTGGAATTGAACTTATAGGTGGCTGGATGATAACAGATTACCTAAAGTGGGATGCTAACGTAACCTACAGTATAAATAAGATAAAGGACTTTACAGCCTATGTTGACGATTGGAATACCTGGCCTGAGCAAAAATTGGAGAATTATGAGGAAACTGATATTTCGTTTTCACCTGGATTAATTGCTAACAGCAATATCTCGCTAATGCCTTTTAGGAATTTTAGCATTAGTTTTCTTTCAACTTACGTTGGAAAACAATACATCGACAATACCTCAAACGATGACAGAAGCATTGATGCATATTTTGTGAATAATATGAGGTTCAACTATAGTTTGAACACCAATTTTGTAAAACAGATTGATTTCGTGCTAACACTTAACAATATTTTTGGAGAGAAGTATGAAACCAACGCCTGGGTTTACCGATATTATTACGATGATGTTGAATACGAAATGAATGGATACTTTCCGCAGGCTGGCTTTAATTTTATGCTTGGGATGAATATTTCATTCTAAACGGATTGTTTATTTTTACCTCTAAATTATTCAACTTACCAATGCCAAAATTTCTTGCTTTCATTAGTTTGTTTTTGTTGGGGCAATTTACTGTTGCTCAGACAATAGACATGGAGAACCCTATCTTTATTTTAGATAGTTCTTACTTAAGTATTGAATCGCCCAATTGGTCACCTGATGGTAAAAGTTTGGTTTTTTCGGCTTTAGCCGATGATAAATGGAGTTTGTTTATTTATAAAATTGATGAAGATACTTTGATTGAATTCAAGCATTCCAATTACAATATGCGCAAACCCGTTTGGCACTCAAATGGAAACAGCCTTGTTTACGACAAAATTGCTGATAATTACCATAGGCTTGTTTTGTTTAATCTCCAGACACTTGAAACTAAAGAGTTGTTGAATCGTGAAATTAATAGTTCGAGTGCATCGTTTTCAGAAAATCCTGATCTGGTCTGTTTTCTGGGTTTTGACAAAGTAAGCGAAACCTGGCAAGTTTACACCTACGATTTTATTTACGACAATCTTAACCAACTCACTACTCATAAATTATCATGCAACCAACCTTGCTTTTCACCTGATGGTAAACATATTATTTATGAATACATTTCAGAAACACATGATACAACTTTAATAATGTTAAACTGGTATGGAAATGTGGAACTTAAACTTGATACTATAAAATCGCATTCCCCTTCATGGCACAGAAACAGTTGGCGGTTTTATTTTATTGGAAAAAATAAAGTAGGTGAAAAAGAAGTATTTAGTTTAAGGAAAAATGGTGATGCTTTGATTGAAATAACTGATAATAGTCTACAAGAAATAGATTTTGCAATTTCACCAGATGGCCAGAATGCTGTAGTAATAATTGAAGAAGAAAATGTTCAAAAATTACTGATTATCAAAGTACAAGAATAAATATTGCACTTGTATTAAAATGCATTAAAAATTGAATTAAATTCGTTGAAAATTAAAACATAATATTATGACACAGCAAGAAGTTAGTTTAAAAAAATTATTCCCCATAGGCATAAGCATACTTATACTTATTTTGGTAATTGCCTCATGGAGCCGTATGACAGTGACCGTTCCTGCCGGGCACGCAGGTGTACTATTTAGGTTACTTAGTGGAGTAGATACAGTTAATACTTATGGCGAAGGCTTTCATTTCATGAACCCTTTGAACAATATGGTTGTCTATAAAGTTCGCCAACAAGAAACCTCCGAAGATATGAATGTATTGTCCTCCAATGGTTTGGAAATTAAAGCAGATGTATCGGCATGGTATAAACCAAAGTTTTCACAAGTTGGACTATTGCATGCTAAAGTTGGTGAAGATTATTTAAGAGTAATTGTAATTCCTGCTCTAAGGGCAAGTGCTCGTAGTGTTATTGGGCGTTATACACCTGAACAAATATATTCAACAAAAAGAGATGCAATTCAGGATGAGATTTATGAAGAAACAAAATTAATTCTTGACGAAAAATATGTTTTTTTGGACAGAATATTAATTCGCTCAATTGTACTTCCAACAAAGATTAAAACAGCCATTGAAAGCAAATTAGAACAAGAGCAACAGTCTCTGGAATATAAATTTAAGATTGAAAAGGCAAAAAAGGAAGCAGAGCGCCAAAGGATTGATGCACAGGGAAAAGCCAAAGCCAATGAGATACTTAATGCGAGTCTTACCGATAAGATATTAAGAGAAAAAGGAATTGGTGCCACACTTGAATTGGCAAAATCGCCTAATAGCAAAGTGGTTATAATTGGTAATAGTGAGGATGGGATGCCATTGATTTTGGGCGACAGCAAATAGTTAATTGGCTGAAAACTACTAGAAATAGAAGAATTAATTTTTAGTAATTTGTAATTATGAATTACAATATTACAGCAGAAGGAATGAATAAAGTGCATTTTCTACAATCCATGAAAATATGTAAAGGTGATGAAAATGATAATCTTTTAAAACTAAGCGTTAAAGGTATTTCACAAGAAGAGAGTGTAGGTTTGCCAGTTTTAAGAATGAGGTCGCAGATTGAAGGTAGATTAAAAAATGGCATTCTTGAATTTGATTTTCTGGTTAAGCCAATTGAGCACATTAAAAAGAAAAGTGTTGAATTCAACCTTGATATTGTTTTTAATCGTAATCAACTACCATCTCCATTTGTAGGAGTGAAAATAATTGCAGAAAAAAATGCAGATATTATGTTGATCTAAGATAAACAAATTAACAACAATGATACGACTTGTAATTGCAGACGACCACCCGATAATAATTGATGGGATAATGGCTGTATTAGATAGTCAGAAAGAAATTAAACTTATAGGCACTGTTTGCAATGGTGTGGAATTATTGGACTTTATTGATAAACATAAGGTTGATGTTGTTTTAATGGATGTTAATATGCCTAAGTTAAATGGTATTGATGCTACCAAAATAATAAAGGAAAAAACAGAAGACATAAATATTCTAGCATTTTCCCAGTACAATGAACGCAGGTTTGTTAAACGCATGCTAAAGAATGGTGCTACCGGTTATCTTTTAAAAAACTCCAGTGCCTCTGAAATATTAGAAGGCATAAAAACTGTTGCAGATGGGAAAATTTTCCTTAGTAATGAATTGAATAAAATCTTTGCAAATGGGCGTCCAAAAGCAATACATACAAGCCTGTTTCCAAACCTTAGCCGTAGGGAAATTGATGTTATCGCCCTTATTGCTGAAGGACTCAATACTCCTGAAATTGCTAAGAAATTAGATTTAAGTTATCATACTGTTGAATCGCACAGAAGTAACCTTTTACAAAAAGTAGGAACAAAAAATAGTGCAGTCCTAATAAAATGGGCCATTGAAAATGATATTATTTAATTAATTAAATTTTACGTTATGACAGAATACATTGAGTCCTTTGATCTTTACAAAACAGACAGAGTTGGAAAAGAGTTTAAAGTTTTGCTTAACTTAAAAAATATCCCACAGGGAAAAGACCTTTTAATTGAAAATAACCAAGGTAGTTGTAGTTTTAGTTTTCCAACTGGAGATGCTAATTGTAGGTTTGTGGTAGATTTTAGTTCAACTGCACCATGCACTGGGCAAACTACAGATAAAGAATATACTTTTTCATTGGGCACCCCCTATAATGGCGATTATAATAATGCTAAGTGTATGATTATTGTTGATGGTGAAGATGAAAATGATGTATTGTTAAAAAATGCTATTGATTTATAATACATGTGTATGCGTATTGTTTTTTCCATTTTATTACTTATACTTATTAATCCAATTTACATAGGTGCCTCGATATCTGACACTTCGCTTGTGATAAAATATTATGAAGCATCTGAAAGAGAGATGGAAATTTATAATTTTAAAACAGCTAAACTCTATAACGACTCTGCATTATTAGCAAGTAAGCTTTTTAAGGATACTAGATACCTTGGCAAATTATACCAACAAAAAGGTATAGTTTTAAAGAAGTTGCAAAATTATGATTCAGCATTAGTTTATCTTGATATATCACTTGACTTGGGTCAAAAAGAAATTAACAATCAACCATTTCTAGCAGAATCATATTATAATATAGGAACCATATATGTTAAAAATGCACAAAAAGAACAGGCATTTATTAATCTGGATTCTGCCATTTCTCTTTACACTCAAATAGATAATATTAGTGGTGTATGCAAATCAATTATGGCTAAAGGTGTGGTTTATACAAATATGAGAGTCTACGATACTGCCTTGGTATATTATATTGAAAGTCTTGAACTGGCCTCAGATAATAATATTGAGAAAGTAAAAATTCAAACTTTGATTAATATTGCCAATATTTATATACGTTCAGATGAATATAAAAAAGCCCGCAAAATATTTGATGATGCCTATGAAATTTGTAATCAGATAAATGATTCCGTTAACAAGGCAACAATTAGAATAAATCGTGCAGTCACTTTTTTGCTAGAAGGTGATAATGACAGAGCTCTTGAGGGCTTTAAACTTGCATTAATTGATGCAATTAGGGTTAATGATAAATCTACAATAGGATTATTAAATACCAATATTGCTATTATTTATACAGGGAAAAAGGAATATGATTTGGCTTTGAAATATTTATATGAGGCTGTTGAAGTATTTGAAGATATTGGCAATTCAGATAAAATTGCAACCACATATTTAACACTGGGAAATGTTTTCAAAGGAATGAAGGAGTATTCACTATCACTGGAGCATTACCAATTGGCTGTTAAATACAGTTCTGAGGTTAATCAGAAGCAGACCAAGTTAAAAGCCTTCAGGAGTATTTCAATATTGTTTGAAAAACAAAATGATTTTGAAAATGCCTATTTGTTTTTAGATAAGCACAAAACCCTTAGGGACACTATTTTTGAAGACAAAAAAATAAAGTATTTATCAGAGTATCAGGCAAAGTTTAATAAATTTGAAGATGAGGCCAAGATTCTAAAACTTGAGAACGAACAGGTAAAATCTAATGCACTAGCCGCAAGACTAAATTATCAGCGCAATATTTATTTGGGATTAGTTTTATTTGCTCTTTTGGTAATTATTAGTATCGTATTGTTCTTTAGATGGAAATCAAAAAAGAACAAATTAATTAGCGAGCAAAAACTAAAACAACTGGAAAGTGAAAGAAAACTTGCAAATGCAAACTCTGTACTTGCAGGTGAAGAAAAAGAGAGAAAGCGTATAGCGCAGGAACTTCATGATGGAATTGGGGTTTTATTGTCTACCGCAAGTATTCATTTTTCAAATGTTGAAGACAAGGCCGATAAGGGAATAAGCGAAATGACCCGTAAAGCAAAGTTACTTTTGGATAAGGCCAGTACAGAAATAAGGCATATTTCTCACAATATGATGCCGGGGGTTCTTTCCAAGTTTGGAATTTATGAGGCGCTTACTGATGTATTTGAGGAAATTGATGAAGATACAGAAATTAATACCAGTTTTAATATTGAAGGTGAACAAAAAGTTCTTGATGAAAATACTGAGATAATGATTTACAGAATAGTTCAGGAAATGGTTAACAACACTATTAAACACTCAGGGGCATCCGAAGTATTGTGTAGTATACTTAACAAGAACGATATTTTAAGTATAGTTTATTCAGATAATGGAAGCGGCTTTGATATTACAAAAACAGAATCGAAAAATAGTTTTGGACTTAATGGTATTCAATCCAGAGTCGATTTTCTAGAAGGAAAAGTCCAGTTAGTATCAGAGACTGGAAAGGGTACAAAATATTTTATCGAGATACCTATTTAAGTGTTAAATCAGTGAGACTATGATTTTGTTTTTCAAAATTATTTAGCCGAACTGATCCCGAGCGATAGCCGAGGGATCTCATGGGTTTTATT
>JAOZNY010000162.1 GCA_029933565.1 Bacteroidales bacterium | reverse complement strand
CGGGTGCAAAAATAAACACAAATATCTAACTTCCTACTCTTTTTTGAAAAAAAATGAATTATTTTTACGTTAATTCCTTAACTGCATTTAACCAGTTAATTAGGTATGAAAAAAATCTGGTTTTCATAAGTAAACCAGACTTTTATTTATATAAATTGTAATATTTAATGTTTTTTACTTCAAGAATCGAAAATCTTTACCCAAATATACAGCAGATTCACCAAGAATTTCTTCAATTCGTAATAGTTGGTTATATTTTGCAATTCTGTCAGATCGACTAGCGGAACCTGTTTTTATTAAGCCTGTGTTTAAAGCAACAGCTAAATCGGCAATTGTTACATCTTCTGTTTCTCCCGAACGATGACTGATTACAGAAGTGTATCCATTTCTTGTTGCCATTTCAACGGCATCTATGGTTTCTGTTAAAGTTCCAATTTGATTTACCTTAATTAATATTGAATTAGCAATACCTTTATCAATACCTTTTGAAAGTCGTTCAGTGTTGGTAACAAAAAGATCATCACCCATAATTTGTATTTTGTCGCCCATTCTGTCAGTCATCATTTTCCATCCATCCCAGTCATCTTCATCCATTCCATCTTCAATTGAAATAATTGGATACTTCTTTACCCAGTTGTCCCAATAATCTACCATTTCAGCAGGCGTAAGTTTGTCGCCTGTTGACCATTTCATATGATAAACATTTTCTTCCTTCAGGTAATACTCTGAGGAAGCAGGATCAAGAGCTATAAAAATATCTTCGCCCGGTTTGTAACCTGCTTTTTCAATTGCCTGCATAACTACCTGAACTGCTTCTTCATTTGATTTCAGATTGGGTGCAAAACCACCTTCGTCTCCAACATTGGTTGAATAGCCCGCCTTTTTGAGAACAGCTTTTAGATTATGAAATACTTCAGTTCCCATTTGAATCGCCTGGCTAAAAGTTTTAGCACCAACAGGCATTATCATAAATTCCTGAAAATCTATTGAATTATCGGCATGTGAACCACCATTAAGTATGTTCATCATTGGAATTGGCAATGTTTTGGCATTTACACCTCCAATATATCTAAAAAGGTATTGATTAGTTTCTTGTGCAGCAGCATAGGCGACAGCAAGAGAAACACCAAGAATTGCATTTGCGCCTAATTTTGCTTTATTGGGAGTGCCATCAATCTCAAGCATTCGCTTGTCGATTTCTGTTTGATCACTTACGTAAAAGCCTTGTAGTTCTTCTGCAATTATATCGTTTACATTTTGAACTGCTTTTAATACACCTTTGCCTAAGTATGTTTTCTTGTCGCCATCTCTAAGTTCAACAGCTTCGTGTACTCCTGTTGAAGCTCCTGAAGGAACAGCGGCACGGCCAATAACTCCATTACTTGTGTATACGTCAACTTCTATAGTTGGATTTCCCCTTGAATCGAGGATTTGTCTTGCATGAATATTTGATATCTGACTCATTAGTTTATGTGTTTAAAAATTTTAAACAAAAATACTCAAAAAGACTAAACTGTTGTAAACATTGGCTATAGGTTTTAATTTTTATGCAATACTCAGTCTATTCTTCAAATGAAATGCAGTATTGAAACGTTTGCAGGAAAATAAACTTAGTTTTATAGAATGAATTTAAATTATTTTAGAATAGAAACCTCAAATTTTACTGCATAAAAAAAGGGTGGTCAACAATGCTGACCACCCTTTTTTTTTACTTAAAAACCAAGCTTATTTTTCCTTCTCTTCAGTACCTTCTTCTGTCTTGGCTTCAGTTTCTTTTGCAACTTCTGCTTTAGGCTCTTCTGCTTTTTCAGCAGTTTCCTTTACTTCTTCTACAGCTACAGTTTCAGCCACTGCTTCAACATTTTTCTTAGCACCACCACGACGGCGACGAGTTGTCTTCTTTGCAGCTTTCTTTTCGGTAAGTAGCAATTCGTTATAGTCAACTAGTTCGATCATTGCCATTTCAGCATTGTCGCCCTGGCGCGTACCTAACTTTATAATTCTTGTGTAACCACCTGGACGGTCAGCAATTTTACCCGAAATGTTTCTGAACAACTCGGTAATTGCATATTTGTCGCGCAAATAACTAAATACTACCCTACGTGAGTGAGTTGTATCTTCTTTAGCTTTAGTTAGCAAAGGTTCAACGTATGAACGAAGTGCTTTGGCCTTGGCAACAGTGGTAGTGATTCTTTTATGTAAAATCAGGGATGTAGCCATGTTTGAAAGCATTGCTTTGCGATGCGATGTGGTTCTTCCCAGATGATTAAAACTCTTTCTATGTCTCATCTCTATTTATTCCTTATCTAATTTATACTTAGCTGTATTCATCCCAAACTCTAATCCTTTTATATCAACTAGTTGATCGAGTTCGTTAAGCGATTTCTTACCAAAGTTTCTGAACTTAAGAAGATCATTTCTGTTGTAAGAAACTAACTCACCCAATGTTTCTACATCTGCAGCCTTTAGGCAGTTTAATGCCCTAACTGAAAGATCCATGTCAACTAATTTTGTTTTCAGCAGTTGACGAACATGAAGAGTATTTTCGTCAAATTCTTCTGTTATTGATTTTTCTTCCCTTTCAAGTGTAATTTTCTCATCTGAGAAAAGCATGAAATGGTGAATTAGGATTTTAGCAGCTTCCTGTAATGCATCTTTTGGATGAATTGATCCATCGGTATCGAGTTCAATAACTAACTTTTCGTAGTCAGTTTTTTGTTCTACCCTATAGTTTTCAATGTGAAATTTCACATTTTTAATTGGGGTGTGAATTGAGTCGATAGCAACAGTACCTACATTTGCATTGGGGTCTTGGTTTTCTTCTGCAGGAACATAGCCTCTTCCTTTCGAGACAGTAATTTCCATACTAAGTTTAACCGATGGCTCAAGTTTGCAAATCAGTTCTTCAGGGTTTAAAACCTGAAAAACAGAAAGGAACTTATTTATGTCACCTGCTTTAAACTCTTCCTGATCACCAATAACAATATTTACTTTTTCGGTGCTTTCACCTTGAATTTGTTGTTTGAAACGAATTTTTTTAAGATTGAGAACAATCTCTGTAACGTCTTCAACAACACCTTCTACAGTTGAAAATTCGTGGACAACACCATCTATTTTTACATTAGTAATGGCAAATCCTTCCAGAGAGGAAAGTAAAATCCTTCTGAGGGCATTGCCAATGGTCATACCAAAACCTGGTTCCAACGGACGAAATTCAAAAGATCCTTTGAAATCACTTGCTTCGTTCATTATTACCTTATCAGGTTTTTGAAATGCTAAAATTGCCATAGTTATTGTTTAAGTTATGTGTTTTAAAAATTTCAAAAAAATACTACTTCGAGTACAATTCAACAATTAATTGCTCTTGTATATTTTCAGGTATTTCCTCGCGAGGAGGCATATTCAGGAATTTACCCTGAAACTTTTCAGAATCCCATTCTAACCATGAGAAACTTTTTCCTTGCGTACTAAGTGACTCAGTAATTACAAATAGGCTTTTTGATTTTTCTCGTACACCTATAACATCACCAGCTTTTAAAGTATAAGATGGAATGTTAACCAGACCTCCGTTTACAGTAATATGACGGTGTAGCACAAGTTGGCGTGCACCTGCCCTTGAAGGCGAAATGCCTAAACGGAAAACAACATTATCTAAACGTGATTCGATAAGTTGGAGTAAGTTTTCACCAGTAATACCTTTTCTTCTTGAGGCTTCTTTAAATATATTACGGAATTGTTTTTCAAGAATTCCATAGGTATATTTTGCTTTTTGTTTAGCCTGAAGCTGGATACCGTACTCAGAAGTTTTTCTTCTTCTAGAATTTCCATGCTGCCCCGGAGGATAGTTTTTTTTATCTAGTGCTTTATCAGGTCCAAAAATAGGTTCCCTGAACTTTCTTGCTATCTTGGACTTTGGGCCAATATATCTTGCCATAACTAATTATTTTGTCGATTAAATTTGATCGCTTATTTAGACTCTTCTTCTTTTTGGAGGACGACATCCGTTGTGAGGCATTGGGGTAACGTCAATTATCTCAGTAACTACAATACCTGCTGAATGGATAGTTCTCATTGCTGATTCGCGTCCTGCTCCAGGCCCTTTTACATAAGCCTTTACTTTACGCAGACCCTGGTCATAAGCAACTTTAGAGCAATCTTCGGCTGCCATTTGAGCAGCGTAAGGAGTGTTCTTTTTTGAGCCTCTAAACCCCATCTTTCCTGATGATGACCATGATATAACCTGGCCTTCTTCGTTTGTAAGCGAAATAATAATGTTATTAAATGAAGCTTTAATAAAAGCCTTTCCCACAGGGGATACTTTAACAACTCTTTTTTTTGTACTTCTGGTCCTTTTTGCCATTTTACTATTTTCTATACTAGGAAATATTATTTACTATTTAGTCACCTTCTTCTTGTTGGCAACAGTCTTCTTACGTCCTTTTCGTGTACGTGCATTGTTTTTAGTAGTCTGCCCTCTTAAAGGAAGACCAATACGATGCCTGATACCTCGGTAAGTTCCAATGTCCATCAATCTCTTGATATTCATTTGAGTTTCTGAACGAAGTTCGCCTTCTACAGTAAACGAATCTCCAATAACGGTACGAATAGCATTTTGCTCATCGTCAGTCCAATCCTGAACTTTTTTGTTAAAGTCAATTCCTGCAGTTTCAAGAATTTTTTGAGCGGCACTTCGGCCTACTCCATAAATATAGGTTAAACCTATTTCCCCACGTTTGTTATTCGGGATATCTACTCCAGCAATTCTAGCCATAATAATATCTTAATTTATTTATTAACCCTGACGTTGTTTAAACTTGGGATTCTTTTTATTAATAATGTATAACCTTCCTTTGCGACGAACTATTTTGTCTTCAGGAGTTCTTTTTTTAATAGATGCTCTTATTTTCATCTTAAGCAGATTTATTTATTTATATCTGAATGTTATTCTACCTTTTGTTAAATCGTATGGCGACATTTCAAGTTTCACCCTGTCGCCAGGTAATATTTTAATGTAATGCATTCTCATTTTTCCTGAAATGTGAGCCACAATTATGTGACCATTTTCAAGTTCAACGCGGAACATTGCATTGCCCAGAGACTCAATTACTGTACCATCTTGTTCTATTGACTGCTGTTTAGCCATATTTAATTATTTATTATTTAATACTTCTTCAATATAATCAAAAGTTGACAAAATGTCTGCTTTTCCATTCCTAATTGCCACGTCGTGTTCGAAGTGAGCAGAAGGTTTTGAATCGGCAGTTTTGATTGTCCATCCATCATTGTCTTGAACAACCTCTTTTACACCCAGATTAATCATTGGCTCAATTGCCAAACACATTCCGGATTTTAGTTTAATCCCTGATCCTCTTCTTCCATAGTTTGGAACCTCGGGTTTTTCGTGTAGGTTTCTTCCTACCCCGTGTCCAACTAAATCTCTGACAACTGAATAACCAAATCCTTCAACATACGACTGTATTGCATGACCAATATCTCCAATTCTTTTTCCGCTTATTGCTTGCTCAATTGCAAGGTACAACGACTCTTTTGTTCGTTGTATAAGCAGTAAGTGTTCTTCTTTTACACTGCCCACAGCAAAGGTATATGCCGAGTCGCCATAAAATCCATTCATTATGGTTCCACAATCAATTGAGACTACATCGCCATCAATTAGTTCGCGGTCGCCGGGAATTCCATGTACTACTTCCTCATTAACTGAGATACATAGTGTGGCAGGAAATCCGCCATAGCCTTTAAATCCTGGAACCGCTCCATGGTCCCTAATAAATTCTTCGGCTATTGCATCAAGTTCAATTGTTTTGATGCCCGGTTTTATGACTTTGGCTACTTCCGCCAGAGTTTTTCCAACAAGTAAAGAACTTTGTCTTTGTATTTCTATTTCTTCGTCTGATTTATATTGTATCATTTCTGACGAATTAAGTTTACATGCTAAATGCAGATGAAGTTCTACCTTTAATGCGTCCCGATTTTGTTAGTCCATCGTAATGGCGCATTAGTAGATAACTTTCAATTTGCTGAAGTGTGTCGAGAACAACCCCAACCAAAATCAGCAATGATGTGCCACCATAAAACTGGGCGAACCCACTGTTAACACCTGCAATCATAGCAAATGCTGGTAAGATGGCTACAACTCCCAGGAATATTGATCCAGGAAGAGTAATTCTAGATAAAATATTGTCAAGATATTCAGCAGTCTTCTTACCTGGTTTTACTCCAGGGATAAAACCACCGTTTTTCTTGAGGTCGTCAGCCATTTGATTTGGATTAATTGTAATGGCTGTGTAGAAGTAGGTAAACAGTATAATCATAACAAAGAAAGTAAAATTATATGTAAACCCTGTGAAGTCAGTAAAAGCAGATGCAATTCCTGTCATCATCTCAGAATCGGAAAAACCAACTAAGGTGATAGGTAAAAACATAATTGCCTGAGCAAAGATAATTGGCATTACTCCTGCTGAGTTTACTTTAAGTGGAAGATACTGACGTACACCACCGTATTGTTTGTTACCAACTATTCTTTTCGCATATTGAACAGGTACTTTTCGGGTTCCCTGAACAAGAGCAATTGTAAACAGTATTACCATTACCAGTATCACAAGTTCGAGTAGGAAATAGACAAGTCCACCACCTTGCTCTTCAACTTTAGAAATAAATTCACCAAATAATGCAAATGGCAGACGGGCAATAATACCTATCATAATGATAAGTGAGATACCGTTACCAATTCCTTTGTCGGTAATTTTTTCACCAAGCCACATTACAAACAG